>NZ_JBQGCX010001352.1:0-8551 GCF_052038725.1 Actinosynnema sp. | reverse complement strand
CGTTCTGGGCGGTGAAGGAGCTGCTCAGCGCGGACTACACCGTGGTGATCGCCTCCCCCGACTACCGGCGGCGAGCGGCGGGCGAGACGCCGCCCAGCGACGGGCGCGGGGTCAAGTACGAGATCCGGTTCCTCCGGGAGCAGATGACCAGGAACCTGGACGAGGCGACCCGCCGGATCCTGCCGGTGGTGCTGGCCGGTCGGGAGATCGACGACGTGCCCGCGTTCCTGCACCCGTACTCGACCACCCGCTACCACGTGAACAGCGTCGACGCCGAGGGCGTCGCCGAGCTGGTCGCGGCGATCACCGGGATCGGCGAGGTCACCCGGCCCGAGCGCGGGGTGTGGCGGGGCGCGACGTGCACGGCGCCCAGGCCGGGCCAGCAGGTGCTGGCGGGGTTGACCTGGCGGGCGCACAGCCCGGACACCAGCTCGGGCGAGGCGTGGATCGACGGGGTCCGGTACGAGCGGAGCGCGGTCGTGCGGAGGGCCGGGGCGGGTGGTCCGGCGGAGAGCTTCCTGGAGGTGGAGCTCGGCGGGCGCTACCGGCGGTTCCAGGCGGCGGCGGGGGTGCTGGACGGCGCGGCCGAGAAGCACCAGGTCTGCCTGCTGCGGGCGTTCCTGGACGGCGACCTCGCCTGGGAGGGCATGGTCTCCCTCGGCAAGCTGTGCGTGGTGGAGGTGGACGTCACCTGCCGCGAGGTGCTGCGCCTGGAGGCGCAGCGGATCGGCTTCGGCGGGCCCGCCAGGGCGCGGGGCGCGTCGACGGGGGCGCTGGACCTGGCCTGGGGGAACCCGACCCTGATCTGAGCGGCGCCGGGGCGGCCGGCGGCTCGCGCGACCGCCCCGTGCGTCCGGCTCGACCGGGTCAGGAACCGGCGCCCGGCCGTCCGGCGGGCTCGTGCGACCACACCACGCCGTAGGACAGGTTGGGGACCAGCCCGGTGAAGGTGGAGTGCACCTCGCCGTTGGCGTCGGGCTCGATCGACTCCCTGGCCGCCAGCGGGTCCTGCACCTCGAGCGGCAGGACCCCCGCGACCCGCCAGACCCGCTCGGGCACCAGGTTCTCCGGGAACTTGACGCGCAGGTCGAAGTGCTCGCACCGGAGCGCGGGCGTGGACACGTAGAACGGCCACATGGCCCCGCGGCCGGGGACGGTGAAGCGCAGGAAGACCTCGTGCTCGGACTGCCGGGGCAGCGCGCGCGGGAGCCTGAGCGAGTACCCCCTCCTGGTGCTGGAGCGCCGCACCTCCCCCTGCAGGGTCGCGCCGTGCAGGACGTGGAACTGGAACCCGTCGCCGGGCGGGACGCCCGCCGGGGTGACGGGCACCGACAGGTCGAGGTCGATCCGGTCGATCCGGTCGCGCATCAGGAGCAGGCGGCGCGTCTCGTAGACCTTGGGCCGCTCCTCGTTGAGCACGACCGACGTGCGCAGGCTGGTGAGGCGCCACGGCAGGGCCGCCTCGTCCTCGCAGGTGTCGCCCGGAGCGCTCGGCGGGGCGAGCGCGGCGCGGGCGACCAGGTCCAGGACCTTGTCGATGAACCTGCCCGCTGTCCGGTCGTCCCGCTCCATGCTCGTGGCGAGCATCGTGACGCGCTCCTTGTAGAACCGGGTCGCCGCGCTCTCCGGGGTGAGCCCGTAGACCACCAGGACCGCGTCGCGCTGATCGGGGGCCAGGGCGCCCGCGAGCTCGCGGAGCCGTTCCGCGACCTCCTCCCGCAACCGGTCCGGCCGCGCGTCGACGTCGAGGGCGAACGCGGAGCGCAGTCCGGGGCCGACGCGCGCGGCGAGGTCGGGGGCGTCGAGCCCCCGGCCCTTGCGGAGCGCCTTCAGCTCGGCGACGAGAGCACCAACGTTTCTGATCATGGAATACCTCCCCTTCGCGGGAGGGGAGCCTAGTTGCGCGGGCGCGTCGCCCCCATATATGGCGAACCGTTTCCCAGCGGTGCTGGAAACAGGAAACCACTTCCTCGGCGAACCTCCCGCAGGTGAAGCTTGGCACGTCCAAAACGGAGTGACCGGGGGGCGGAGCCGAACACCCCCGCAATATCGGGAGCGCCACACCGGCGGGAGCCGGGATTCGCCGAACAATGCCGAGGGAACCAGGGGGTTCCTCGGATGGCGGAACGGCGCGCCCCGGTGGCGCGGACGCGGTGGACCGCGAGGCGCTTCCGGTCGCGTGCGACGCGGAGGAGGTGTGGGAACCGTGCACAGCCACGTCATCGAACTCGTGTTCCACCTGTTCACCCTGTTCGGGTAGGCGCGGAGCGGCCGGGCCCCGGAGCGTTCCGGGGCCCGCCCGCGCGGCGGCGAGCCCGTCCCGAACCCGCGCCGGGCAGGATCGGAGCATGGTGGAACAGCAACCGGAATTCGGCGCGGAACTGCGCCGGAAGCGTGAAATCGCAGGCCACTCGCAGAGCGCCTTCGCCCGCCTGATCCACTACAGCAAGGGTTACCTGAGCAAGGTGGAGACCGGCAAGGCGACGGGCAACCGGGAGTTCGCACAAGCGTGCGACAGCGCGCTCGGCGCGGGCGGTTCACTACTCGCGCTGATGCGCGAGAAGAACAGGCGCCGCGCGCAAGTCGGCGTTCCGGCGCTGCCGGTGTTCGGCCTGCCGAATTCGACCGCGCACTTCACCGGGCGCGAAGCCGAGCTCGCGACCGTGGCCGGGGCGCTCGCGGAGCGCGCGGGCGCGGGCGGCGTCTGCGTGCTCAGCGGCATGGCGGGCGCGGGCAAGACCGCGCTGGCGCTGCGCGCCGCGTGGGAGGCCGCGGGCTCCTTCCCGGACGGGTGCGCGTTCCTCGACCTGCGGTCCCACGACCGCGAGGCGGAGCGCGTGACGGCCCACGACGTGCTCGACCCGCTGCTCAGGCTGCTGGGCGTGCCCGGCGACTCGATCCCGCCGCAGCTGGACGCGCGGGCCAACCTCTACCGCAGCCGCCTGCGCGGCAAGCGGTTCCTGCTGGTGCTCGACAACGCGGTCGACACCGCTCAGGTGCTCCCCCTCATCCCCGCCGAATCGAGGTGCCGAGTGATCATCACCAGTCGCAACCGGCTCAACGCGCTGGACGAGGCGGTGCACGTGCCGATCAGCGCGCTGCCCGCCGACGAGGCCGCGGCCCTGTTCCGCTCCGTCGGCGGCGAGGCCGCCGCGGACGCCGACGCCGAGGTCGTGGCGCGCGTGGTCGAGCGGTGCGGGAGGCTCCCGCTGGCGATCCGGGTGGCCGCGTCCCGCTTCCGCTCGGGGACCGCCGCGCTGGACGAGTTCGAGCGCAGGCTCGCCGACGAGGACTCGCGGTTGGCGGTCCTGGACGACGGGGACCGCAGCGTCGTCACCGCGTTCAGCGTGTCCTACCGGGCGCTGCCGTCCGCGCAGGCGCGGCTGTTCCGGATGCTGGCGCTGCACCCCGGTCGTGAGATCGAGGTCCGCAGCGCGGCGGCCCTCGGCGACGTCGACGTGCGGGAGGCGCGGGGCATCGTCGACCGGCTGGGCGACGCGCACCTGGTCGGGCAGAGCCCGGCGGGCCGCGTCCTGCTGCACGACCTGATGCGCGACTTCGCCCGGTCGCGGCTGCTGCCCGCGGTGCCGACCGAGGAGTGCGCCGCCGCCGTGGCGCGGCTGCTCGACCTGAACCTGCGGCTCGCCCACCGCGCCGACGAGCTGATCAGCCCGCACCGGTACCGCCCGGCGCTGCCCCCGGAGCTCGCGGCGCCGGTCGAGGAGTTCGCGGGCGGGGAGGAGGCGCTGTCCTGGCTGGAGCGGGAGTGGCCCAACCTGGTCGGCCTGTGCGGGCTGGCCTCGGGGCACGGGCTGCACGGGCACTGCTGGCGGCTGGCGCTCGCGCTGCGCGACTTCTTCTTCCGCACCAAGCTGTGGGGCCCGTGGGTGGACACGCACGGGATGGCCGCGGCGTCGGCCCGCGCGGTCGAGGACCGGTGGGCGCTGGCGGCCACCACGCACAACCTGGGCGTGGCGCACCTGGACCGGGGCGAGCCGGGGGTGGCCTCGGAGTGCTTCGAGGAGTCGTTGGAGCTGTTCGGGGAGCTGGGCGACGAGCACGGGTCGACCAACGCCCGGTCGAGCCTGGGGTGGGCCGCGCTGTACGAGGGCGAGCACGAGCGGGCGCTGCGGGAGCTGGGCGCCGCGCTGGGCGCGTACCGGCGGCTCGGCAACGCGCGGAACGCGGCGATCACCCTGCGGGGCGTGGCGCTGGTGGAGGCGGAGTTCGGGCGGTGCGCGGAGGCGGTGCGGCACGCGGAGGAGAGCCGGGGGCAGTTCGTGGCGCTCGGTCTGCCGCTGGACGAGGTGATGTCGGTGAACTGCGCGGCGTGGGCGCGCTTCCTGGACGGCGCGCACGAGGACGCGGCGGCCGGGTACGCGGAGGCGGTCGGGTTGGGCGAGCGGTGCGGCAGCGCCTACGAGGTGGCGCGGGCGTGGACCGGGCTGGGCAACGCGCACAACGCGGAGGGGCGGAGGGACGAGGCCGAGCGGGCGTGGGCGGTGGCGGACGAGTTCCACCCCTCGCTCGACCCGGTCATGGTCGGCGAGGCTCGGGTTCGGGCGTCGGCTCGCGGGTGACCCGGTTGAGCGGGAAGGGCACTTTTCAGTCCTTAATGGACTGTCTACAAAGGATTTTGCGAGCACGTAGCCCGCTCGCGAGTTTGCGACCGAGCCCCGCTCTCCCCTTAACCCCGTCCCCGCGCCGGGTGCACAATCCGGGCACTGCGTCCCCCGCAGGAGGAAGTGCCGTGTGACCGCTGGTTCGCGTGCTGGGCGCCGTGCCCCGAGCTGCCCGACGTCGAGTGCGGCGTGCTGTCCGTGCCCGTCGACCGGGCCGATCCCGGTGGCGGCCGGGTCGGGGTGGCGGTGGCTCGGCGGGTGGCGTCGGACCCCGCGCGGCGGATCGGGGTGCTGGTGGTCAACCCCGGTGGGCCCGGCAACTCCGGGGTGGACTTGTTGGACGCGCAGCCGGGAACCGTTGCGGGCGTTGGGGAAGCGCTTGCCAGCGCGGACGTGGTGGCGGAGCCGTTCCCGGCGGTGTTCTGCCAGGACTGGGCGCTGCCGGTGCGCGACTTCCGCGAGCACGCCGCGCTGACCGCGCACGTGCGGCGGGTGGCCCCGAACACGGGTGGCGGGCAGCGCCCCGACCAGCCGATCGGGACGTGCCTGGGGCGGACAACGGAGGTGTCGAACCCGCAGCGCCCGCTGCGGGTCGAGGGCGCGCCGAAGATCCTGGCGCTGAACGGCGCACACGACCCGGCGACGCCGCTCGCGGGCGCGCTGGAGGTCCGGCGCCAGGCCGGGGACGCGGTGGTGCTGGTCACCTGCGGGGGCGCCGGGCACGGGGTGCACCAGCGCAGCGCGTGCACCAGGGGCGTGGCGGACGCGTACCTGCTGGACGGCGTGGTGCCCGAGGACGGGACGCGGTGCCCGGCGGTGGAACCGGGGGCGTGACGGCCTTCCGCTGGAGCGCAATCCGCTTGGTGGGCGGCTGACCGGTGGTGCACACTTCCCCCGCGATCGGCCGCGCCGCCCGTGCGCGCCCCGCCTCACCACCGGTCACCGAGCCGTTCAGGAAGAAGCACCCCGTGGTCCTGTCGTTGTTGTTGCACCCCAAGAAGCTCGCGAACACCCTGTGGCTCATGCGGGAGGCGTCGCGGCGCGGCGTCGAGATGGAGGACCTGCCGGACGAGGTGCTCGCGCCCCGGCTGCTGAAGAAGTTCGACGCCACCCCGTGGGGACTCGTGCCCAACGACCAGGTGACGCGCGAGCCGCTCGCCGACCCCGAGCTGGACCGGGCGGTGGCCGAGGCGACCGAGGGCCGCTGGGAGGCGGGCGCCGAACTGCTGGCCTCGACCAGGGGCCGCTGGGCGCGCCGCGACGAGGTGGTGCGCGCGCTCGCCGGGTGCGCGGCGGCGAACCAGGCTTTTCTGAGGCGCTGGCAGGAGAAGGACGGCTCGAACCCGGACCTGGCCGCGCTGCGCGCGATCGCGCTGGTGCACCTGGCGTGGCAGGCGCGCGGCAGCCGGAGGGCCGCTGAGACCAGCGCCGAGCAGATGGCGGGCTTCCACCGGTTCCTGTTGCAGGCCGACGAGGCGGTGGACGTGGCGGCGGCCCTGGCGCCCGAGGACCCGACGCCGTGGATGACGCGCGTGATGCTCGCCAGGGGCCTGAGCTACGACCACGAGCGGTTCCGCGAGGCGTGGGCGGAGCTGGTGGCCAGGGACCCGCACCACCGGGGCGGGCACGTGCAGGCGCTGCAGTACTGGTGCGCGAAGTGGCACGGGTCGCACGAGCTGATGATGGGGTTCGCCGAGGAGGCGATGCGCGCGCACCCGTCGCTGGCGGTGCTGCCGATGCTGGCGACCGAGGAGCTGCCCGACCGGGAGGACGGCGACGACGACGCGCCGTGGCAGACGCCGGTGGTGCGCGAGGCCCTGGAGGTGCTGCTGCCCCGGCTGGCGGGCGAGGGCAACGCGCCTCGGGCGGTGCGGACGGACCGGGGGTACGCGATCTTCGCCCTGACCGCGAACGGGCGGCACGCGGAGGCGGTGGAGCAGTTCCGGGTCCTGGGCGCGCAGGCCGACGCGGACCCGTGGGCGAGCCGGGAGCACGGGCTGCTGGCGTTCTTGCAGCAGCGGGCGGAGGCTTGCGAGCGGGCGGGGAGGCCGTGAGCCGGGGTCCCGGTGCGCGGGGCCCTACTCCCGCACCGGGACCAGCCCGTTCTCCCAGGCCCACGCCGCGATCTCCACCCGGTTGCGGGCCGACAGCTTCGCCTGGACCGACGCGAGGTGCGTCTTCACCGTGCCGACCGTGACGTGCAGCGCCCCGGCCACCTCGGCGTTCGTGCGGCCTCGCGCGACGAGCAGGACCACGTCCAGCTCCCTCGGGGACAGCCGCACGTCCGGGGTGCGGCGGCGGGTGGGGGTCAGGCCCTCCAGGAGGCGCACGGTGATCGCCGGGCTCACCAGGGCCTCTCCGGTCGCCGCGGCCCGGATGGCCTCCAGGAGCAGGGGCGCGCCCGAGGTCTTGAGGATGAAGCCGCACGCGCCGCCGCGCAGGGCCCGGCGCACGTTCTCGTCGTCGTCGAACGTGGTCACGACCACGACCCTCGGCACGCCCGGCGCGCCCGGTCCGGTGATCCTGCGCAGCGCCTCGACGCCGTCCATGCGCGGCATCCGGATGTCCATCAGGACCACGTCCGGGGACAGCGCGCGGGCCAGCTCGACCGCCTCCACGCCGTCCACGGCCTCGCCGACGACCTCGATGTCCGGTTCCGCCGACAGGATCATGCGGAACCCGGTGCGCACCATGGCCTGGTCGTCGGCGACCAGCACGGAGATCGTCACGGGCGGTCCTCGAGCGCTCCCGCGGTGAACGACCTGGTCGCGAGCCAGTCGTCCCCCGCGTCGAAGCCCGCCTGCCCGGTCGGCAGCCAGGCCCGCACCACCCAGCCCGGCCCCCGCGCCCCGGCGAAGAGCGTCCCGCCCACGGCGGTGACGCGCTCGCGCAGCCCGAGCAGGCCGAACCCGCCGCTCCCCGGCGAGCCCGCGCCGTCGTCGGTCACCTGGACGCCGAGGCCGTGGTCGACCGCCACCAGCAGCACCTCCACCCGCGTCACGCCGCGCCCGTGCTTGCGGACGTTCGTGAGCGCCTCCATGACCACCCGGTGCGCCGCCGCGCCGACCTGCGCGGGCACCCCGCCCACCGGGCCCGCGAGCTCCAGCGCGACCGGCAGCCCGGAGCGGGCGACGAGGTCGGGCAGGTCGGCGACGCCGGGTGCCTGCGCGTCGGGGCCGGTGTCCCTGAGCAGCCCGACGACGCGGCGCATGGCGTGCACGGCCTCGGCGCCCGCGCGCTCGATGTCGCCCAGCGCGGTGACCACCAGCTCCGGGTGGGTGCGCGCCACGGCGGCGGCGCCCTGGGCCTGCACGACGATGCCGGTGACGTGGTGGGCGACGTAGTCGTGCAGGTCGCGGGCCAGCTCGGCGCGGTCGGCGGCCCTGGTTCGGTCGACCTGCTCGCGGCGGGCGGCGGCGGTGGAGCGCAGGTATGAGCCCGCCGCCACGAACAGCGCGGTGGCCTGCGCCAGCACCAGTGCCAGGACGGTGAACGCCAGGTCGCCCACCTCCGCGCCGAGCGCCTGGGCGGCCACCGCGAGCACCAGCGGCACGCCAAGCGCCCACGACCGGGGCCGCCCGACCCGCAGCACGACCGGGGTGAGCGTGGCGAGCAGCGCGACCGACGCGGCGAACGGGAACGGCAGGGGCGCGTCGCCCCTCGGCAGGAGCGCTGCCCCCAGCGCGAGCGCGACCTGCAGGACGACCACGAGCGCGAGCGCGCGCGGGCGCAGGCCCCAGGAGGCGAGCAGCAGCGCGCACGCCGCAACCGACCACACCAGGCGCAGCGGGCTGTTGTCGCTGCCGGAGAACTGGCCGCTCAGCACGTCGATCACGCCCAGGACCAGCAGCGCGGCGGCGGTGAGCGACCACGCCGCGACGACCCTGGCCCTCGTCCGGTCCTCCAGCACGGGAGCGAGCCTAAGGCGG
>NZ_JBQGCX010001351.1:0-3027 GCF_052038725.1 Actinosynnema sp. | reverse complement strand
AACCGGTCAACCGGTTGACTGGTTGACCGGTGCGTGGTGATACTTCACGGCAACACGAAGGCGCCGCCGAGCCGAGGGTCGACGCGGCGGTCGCCGCACCACGAGGGGCAAGTCCTGTCCGCAGGCTTGACAGTGGTGTCAGATGCCCATGCGAGGAGTCACTGTGGACACCAGCACGGCTACCGGGGCCACACCGGCCACCGCAGTCGAGAAGTCAGCGATCCGCAAGGTCGCGATGCGCCTCGTTCCGTTCGTCGCGCTCATGTTCTTCATCAACTACCTGGACCGGACGGCCATCGGCTTCGCCGCGCCGAACGGGATGAACACCGACCTGGCGCTCACCGCGGCCCAGTTCGGCTTCGCCTCAGGCATCTTCTTCCTCGGGTACATCGTGCTGGAAGTGCCCAGCAACATCGCCCTGCACAAGTTCGGCGCCCGCCGCTGGCTGGCCCGCATCATGGTGACCTGGGGCATCGTCGCCGTCCTGTTCACCTGGGTGCAGAACTACACCCAGCTCGCCACCCTGCGCTTCCTGCTGGGCGTCGCCGAGGCCGGCTTCTTCCCCGGCGCCGTGCTCTTCCTGAGCCTGTGGGTCCCGGTGCGCTACCGCACCAAGATCCTCGCGCTGTTCTACCTGGCCCAGCCGCTGACCACGGTCGTCGGCGCCCCGCTCGCGGGCTGGCTGATCCAGCAGCACGACGTCTTCTTCGGCCTCGAGGGCTGGCGCTTCATGTTCCTCGGCGTCGGAGCCCCGGCGATCATCGTGGGCGTCATCGCCTGGTTCTACCTGGCCGACAGCCCCAAGGACGCCAAGTGGCTGACCAAGGAGGAGCAGGACTGGCTGACCACCGCGCTCTCCAAGGAGGACGCGGGCAAGGGCCCCCAGAAGCACCACGGCCTCAAGGCCGCCTTCGGCTCCGGTCGCGTGTGGATGCTCTCGCTGATCTACTTCGGCTTCATCTACGGCCTGTACACCCTGGCGTTCTTCCTGCCGACGATCATCTCCGGCTTCCAGGAGAGCGCGGGCGCCACGTTCGGCCTGATCGAGAAGGGCCTGATCACGGCCATCCCGTACGTCCCGGCCGCGATCGTGCTCTACCTCTGGTCCCGCGACGCCACCAAGCGCGGCGTCAAGACCTGGCACATCTCCATCCCCGCCGTCGTCGGCGCGATCAGCATCCCCCTGGCGCTGTACGCGGGCTCGCCCGCCGCGACCATCGCCGTGATCACCGTGACCGCCTGCGCGATCTTCGCCGCGCTGCCGAACTTCTGGTCGGTCCCGACCCAGTTCCTGTCCGGCGCCGCGGCGGCCGCCGGCGTCGCGCTGATCAACACCGTCGGCAACATCGCGGGCTTCGCCGCCCCGTACATCACCGGCGCGATCCACGACGCCACCGGCGCCTACACCGTCCCGATGTTCGTGGTCGGCGGGTTCATGCTGCTCTCCGCGATCCTGATGGTCGTGCTCGACCGCCGGGGCCGGACCGCCACGACCGCCGCCCCCCTGGAGGAGAAGTCCGCATGACCCGGCTCCGCAACGACCCCGCCGAGTTCGCCGACCAGCTGGTCGACGGCTTCGTGGCCGCCAACGCCACCCGTGTCCGCCGGGTACCCGGTGGGGTCGTTCGGGTCGCCAAGGGCGCGCCCGGCACCGTCGCCATCGTCACCGGTGGCGGTTCCGGGCACTACCCCGCCTTCGGCGGCCTCGTCGGGACCGGCATGGCCCACGGCGCGGCGATGGGGAACGTGTTCGCGTCCCCCTCCGCCCGCCAGGTCCGGTCGGTGGCGAAAGCGGTCGACAACGGCGCGGGAGTGCTGTTCGTCTTCGGCCGCTACGCCGGTGACGTGCTGAACTTCGGCCAGGCCGAGCAGCGCCTCATCGCCGACGGCATCCCCAGCCGCACGGTCCCGGTCACCGACGACGTGTCGGTGGCCGACCGGGAGGACCCCGCCACCCGGCGGGGCCTCGCGGGCGGCCTCGCGGTGATCAAGCTCCCCGCCGCGGCGGCCGAGGCCGGTCTGACCCTGGAGCAGGTCGCCTCGGTCGCCGAGCGCGCCAACGCCAGCACCCGCACCATCGGCGTGGCGTTCAGCGGCTGCACCCTCCCCGGCGCGTCCGAACCGCTGTTCACCGTCCCCGAGGGCCGCATGGCCATCGGCATGGGCGTGCACGGCGAGCCGGGCACCGAGGAGCAGGACGTCCCCAGCGCCGACGAGATGGCCGCCACCCTGGTCCGCAAGGTCCTGGAGCACGCCCCCGTCGCGGGCCCCGCCCGCGCGGCGGTGCTGCTCAACGGCCTGGGCGCGGTCAAGTACGAGGAGCTGTTCGTCGTCTACCGCGAGGTGGCGCGACTGCTCGCCGAGGCCGGGATCGAGCTGGTCGAGCCCGAGGTCGGCGAGTTCTACACGAGCTTCGACATGGCGGGGCTCTCGCTCTCGCTGGTCTGGCTGGACGAGGAGCTGGAGCGCTACTGGCGCGCCCCCGCCGACTCGCCCGGCTACCGCAAGACCCCCTCGCCCGCGGCGAGCGCCGACCCCGTCGCGGGCGAGACGGCCCACATCGACCTGGAGGAGGCCGTCCCGGCCGCCACCGAGGCGTCGAAGGCCGCCGCCAAGCGCGCCGCCGCCGCCATCGAGGCGTCCCGGAGCGCGATCGACCAGGCCGCCGACGAGCGGGGCCGCATCGACGCCATCGCCGGTGACGGCGACCACGGCATCGGGATGCAGCGCGGCATCACCGCCGCCGCTGCCGCCGCCGCCCGCGCCGTCGACGAGGGCGCGGGCCTGGGCACCACGCTCCGCATCGCGGGCGACGAGTGGGCCGACAAGGCAGGCGGCACCTCCGGCGCGCTGTGGGGCGTGGCCCTGTACGCGGCGGGCAGCGCCTTCGGCGACGACGAGCCCGGCGACGCGGCCACGGCCGTCGCCGCCGCCGTCGACGCCATCCTCGGGCTCGGCGGCGCCGAGGTCGGCGACAAGACCATGGTCGACGCCCTGGTGCCCTACCGCACCGCGTTCGCCGACGCC
>NZ_JBQGCX010001350.1:0-2796 GCF_052038725.1 Actinosynnema sp. | reverse complement strand
TTGCGCAACTCGACGTCGAACTCGGTCACCTCGACCGCGGGGGTCCGCAGGACAGGGTCGCCGAACAGGCGGATGGGTTGGACGGTCACGCACTACTCCTCGTGAAGGGGCGGAGGGCCAGTCTAGGAGCAGGGGGGCCGGGGCGGGGCACCGGCGGCACGGCGGTCGGTCCGGCGGCCTCGGTCGCGGGGGCGGTGGCGGGCGCGCCGAGCCTGGGGCTGAGCGGCTTCCAGGCCGCGCTCACGGCGGTGAGCAGGGCCGACGGGGCCAAGGAGCCGGCGCTCGACCCGGACCGCGACGAACAGGGCCCTGCCCCGGTGAGGACTCGACCGCCGACGACGCCCCTGATCGCGCTGATCACCGGAGCGCTCGCGCCCGCCGCCTGCACGGTGAGCGGGACGCCGAGAGCGGCAAGGCGCTGGACAGCCAGGTGAGCGCCGCGAGCCACGCCAAGAACGACATGCCGGAACCCCCGCCCTGCGAGCCCGAGAAGATGATCAAGCAGGCTGCGGGCGCCTGCACCCTCTTCACGGTCGCCCTGACCCCCGCCGCCCTCCCGACCGCCAAGGAGAAGTCCGAGGAGGCCGAGCAGAAGGCCGTCCCGGTCGTGCGGGAGCGCGACAACTCCCTGGAGGCGGCGGCCACGTCGATCCCGGCCTTCTCGTCGATCCCCTCGGTGACCGAGGACCGGGGCGTCTCCAGCACCCCGGACATCGCGGCCCGCGGGCGCACGACGGCCAACGGGACGCCCGTGTCCGCCGGGCACGCCCCCAGCGGCAACGGGGGTGGCACCACGCAGGCGTCCTGGGCGGCTTCGCCCGGTGGGGGCAGGTTTCCCCGGCGCCGACCTTGCCGCAGGGTGCGGTGGTGGGGCCTTCGCCGCGGGTGGGGCGGGCAACGGGTCGCCCATCGGCGGGTTCCCCGGCCTCGGGGGCGGCGGCGCGGGCAGTAGCGGCGCCGGGCGGGGTGTGGGTTGCAGCGGGTCGGGCCGGAGCGGGGGGCGAGGACGTGCGGCAGCCGCGCGCGATGCCCGCTGGGCCGTTCCCTGGCACCGGGCACGTCGCGGTCGAGGCCGAGGGCGCGCCGCCCCCGGTGACCTGGATCGACACCCCGGCGGGCCGCTACCCGGCCACCGGGGCCGAGTGGATGTCCGCGGCCCCCGGCGACAACCGGGCGCTGGTGCGGCGCCTGAGCCGGGTCGGGTGGGCGGCGGGCTAGTCGTCCCCCGCCTCGCCCAGCAGCACCACGCTCGCCAGCGCGGCCAGGAAGTGCGCCAGGAACCGCACCGGCGCGGGCAGGTCGGCGGCCCTGGGGACGCGGGTCGGTCGGTGGGTGGTCGCGGTGCTCATGGCGCCTCCTCCTGGAGCGGGGCCTGCGGCTGACGACCACCACGCTCCCCCGCGCCGGGATCAGCGCGCGTCCCCTCCCGGTTGCGAACCGGGTGCTACCGCGGTCGTACCCCGCCCCCTAGGGGGTGCGACCCGCGCCACTGCAACGCCATGATCGGCTTCGGCTACCTGTTCCCATGATGGCTGCTGGAAGCAGACAGGGGGCGCCGCCGTTGGAATCGGACGCCGAGCTGTGGGAGCGGGGTGACCGGGCCGCGTTCTCCGCGCTGTTCGAGCGGCACGCCGAAGCCGTGTGGAACCACGCCTACCGGCTCACCGCCTCCTGGGCGCTCGCCGAGGACCTCACCTCCTCGGTCTTCCTCACCGCCTGGCGCAAGCGCGCCGAGGTGACGCTCGTGCGCGACAGCGCCCTGCCGTGGCTGTACAGCGTCGCGGGCAACCTGGCGCGCACCGAGTTCCGCCGCGTCGGCCGCTTCCGCCGCGCGCTGCTGCGCGTCCCCTCACCCGGCGTCGTCCCGGACCACGCCGAGCACGTCGCGTCCGCCGTGGACGGCGAGCGCTCGCTCAAGCGGGTGCTCGCGCTGCTGGAGACCATGCCGAAGGCCGAGCGGGAGGCCGTCGAGCTGTGCCTGCTCGGGGAGCTGGGCACGGCCGAGGCCGCCGAGCTGCTCGGGGTCGCCGAGGTGAGCGTGCGCTCCCGGATCAGCCGCGCCCGCGCCCGCCTGCGCGCCGGGGCGGAGGAGGTCCGATGACCGCCGAACTGCCCCCGCGCCGCCCGATGCCGCCCGAGGTGCGCGAGCGGTTGCGCCGCCGCGTCCTGGGCAGAGAGGTCCGGGGCAGAGGGGTCCCGTACAGAGGGGTCCCGAGCAGGGGGGGACTGGGCCGGAACGCGCGCGTGGTCCCGCTGACCGCCGCCGCCACCGCCGCCGCGCTCGCCCTGGGCGGCGTCGTGCTCACCGAGGTCGCGCGGGACGAGGGCCCGGCCGTGCGGCCCACCGTCACCGACGCGCCCCCGCCCACCACGTCGGCGCCGCCCACGTCGGGCGCGCCCTCCCTCACGGGCGACGTCCCGACCACCGAGGACCTGCTCCGCTGCGGGCTCACCTCGGCGCGGCAGGTCGTGGTCCTGCCGTCCTCCCGGCTGGTCGTGGGCGACGAGCTGTGCGAGCTGTCCGGGCCCGGCGTCTACCGCTCCCCGGACCGGCGGGCCGCGGTGCTGCTCAACGGCGCGCGGATCGCGCTCCTGCGCCCCGGCCTGTTCGTCGGCGTGAAGTCCGACAACGGGGCCTCGTTCCTCTCGGCCAGGGGGGCGCGCGCGGTGGGCGCGGACGAGTCGACCCCGCTGGCGTCCGTCTCCGGGGACGGGGTGTTCTTCGTGCGGGCGCTGGACTTCCCGGTCCTGCGGCTGACCTTCGACGACGGCAGCACGACGCCCGTGTCGACGAGC
>NZ_JBQGCX010001349.1:0-1682 GCF_052038725.1 Actinosynnema sp. | reverse complement strand
GCCCGCCTCCGGCCTCAGGCGTTCGGCAGCGCCGCCTCGACCGCGCGCACGACCGCCTCGTCCTCCGGCTCGGTCCTCGGGCGGAAGCGGGCCAGGACCTCGCCGTCGGGGGACAGCAGGAACTTCTCGAAGTTCCACTGCACGTCGCCCGCCGCGCCGTCCGCGTCCGCGCTCTCCACGAGGGCCTCGTACACCGGGTGCCGGTTCTCCCCGTTGACCTCGACCTTCTCGAACATCGGGAACGTCACGCCGTACGTCGCCGAGCAGAACGTGGCGATCTCCTCCGCCGTGCCCGGCTCCTGGCCGCCGAACTGGTTGCACGGGAAGCCCACCACGGAGAAGCCCTGCGGGGCGTACTTCGCGTGCAGCCGCTCCAGCGCCGAGTACTGCGGGGTCAGCCCGCACTTGGAGGCGACGTTGACCACCAGCAGCGCCTTGCCCCGCAGTGAGCCGAGGCTGCTCGGCTCGCCCGTCAGGGTGTTCACCGCGATGTCGTGGATGCTCATGGCGCACAGGCTACGGGGCTGGAGCGGGCCGTCCGGGTGACGCGCGCCGGTGGTGCGAACGGGCGGGGGTTTCCCTTGCGTTTCACGGATGTGAAGGACTGTTGACAAGGCAAACCCGCCCTCCCTACGGTCAGAGGCGCGGGCCCGGCCCGCCCACAGACCCCCGGCGGGGGCCACGACTTCGGCGGCGGTGTCGTGGGTCCCGCCGGGCCTTTTGTGTTGTGGGGGCGGACTTCCCGCGGATCAGTCCTTCTCGAACGAGAACACGGACTTGGTCACCGAGCCCATCACGCACGGGTTCGAGTACTCGCCGGAGAACGAGCGCGTCTGACCGCGCCACACGCCCAGCACGGACACCTTGATCGGGTTGTACTCCATCGTGCAGACCTGGTTCGAGTCGCGCATCCGGCCGACGTGGCCGTTCACCTCGGCCAGGGCCAGGCAGGCCTGCCACGCTCTCTGGTGCGTGCCGCTGGGCGGGTCGCAGCGCAGGAGCGCCTGCTCGTGCTCGCCACCGGAGTCGACCTTGGTGAGGACCAGGACGGTGGGCTGGTAGAGCGGCAGGATGCCGGGACCCGAGTCCGGGGTGGCCGCGGCCTGCGCCGGGAGGGCGAGCACGGGCGCCAGGGCGGCGGCGGCCACGAGGAGTGGAATAGGTGTCATGGGATTCACATTGCGCGGTGATGCTCCGGCACTCCAGCCCGCTCACCGCATCGTGTGACCCGGGTGGGTTGATCGGTTGAGGTTGGTGCTTCAATACTTGTCTTACCGGGGGTATTGTTTGAATAAGTCCTGGTGAGGTGGTGTTCGCGGTGAGTGTACGGTCGGGGTGGATGACGGTCGCGGACGCGGCGGCCCAGCTCGGGGTGACTCCGGAGCGGGTGCGCGAGATCGCTGCCACCGGACGCCTGGAGGTCTTGCGGTTGGGGCCGCGCAGCACGCTGGTCAGCGCGGAATCCGTGGCGCGCAGGGTGGCCGGGGCCCCTAGGGCCGGTCGGCCGCTGTCGGCTCAGGGGGCCTGGAGCGTGCTGCTGCTCGCTTCCGGGATCACCCCGCCGTGGGCCGTGCCCACCCGGTACCGGGGGTTCGCGCGACGGCCGCTCCGGGAGTGGCCGAAGCTCATGGCTCGGCGGAGCCGGGTGTGCCGGGTTCGGGTGCTCGGAGCGGTGCGGGAGA
>NZ_JBQGCX010001348.1:0-4017 GCF_052038725.1 Actinosynnema sp. | reverse complement strand
GGTGCTCGGGTGGGCGTAGGCCCTGTCGGCGACGACCCGCCCGACGCCGACGGCGAGGTCTTCGATCCAGTCCGCGCAGCCTCCTTTTTCCGGGCGCCCGCCGCGTGCCGGTGCGCCCGTACGCTCGTGGAGTCGACGCCGACCACGAACGCGACATGGTCCTCGAGTGTCCCCGGTGAGTCGTCCTTGACGATCACGTGCTCCAGGATCCGGTCCCACGTCCCGTCCCCGGTCCACTTCCGCAGCCGCTCGTGCGCGGTCCTCCACGGCCCGTACCGCTGCGGCAGGTCACGCTACGGGGCACCGGTGCGTTCCCTCCACAGGATCGCGTCGATCACCTGCCGGTGGCCGCGCCACCGGCCACCAGGCTTGCCCGCTCTGCGCGGGCGGCAACGGCGCGATCACCGCCCATGCCCTGTCCGTCAGGTCACCACGTCCGACCACGCACCATCATCTGCGCACGATCATGAGAAAGATCCACAGGGCACGCCCTAATCGCAACCGCTGCACCGCAGCGGCCCCGCTGTGCCGCTGACCAGACTTCCCCGCCTCGCCCGCCGCGACCGCCCTCCCTGTCGCGGCCTGCTTGACCTGAGGCTTGTGCGCTGCCCCCGGTTGTGACTCGGCGACCCGTTCTTCGGCCTTCACGGAGCCTCCAGGACACGTGGGCGGAGATCACCGTCAGTGTCTTGCGGCTCGAACGCCCGGTCGCCGTACGGCCGATCAGCCCATCAGGAGGACCCCGACGGGAGCGTCAGAGCGGGGAGGGCAGGGCAGGGCAAGGGGAAGTGAGTCAGAGAGAGGCTGGGCTAGGGAGAGGCTGGGCGGGAGAGAGGCTGGGCTAGGGGGAGGCGGGCGTAGGGAGAGCCCTGGTCAGGGGAGGTTGGGGCAGAGGGAGTTCGGGTCAGGGGAACAGCAGGCGGGCTGCTGCTCTGGCCAGGGTTTCCGGGTCCTCGTCCGGTCGGGACAGGGCGCCGGTGTTCCACAGGGTCGCGAAGCCGTGGACCAGCGACCACGCGGCGACCTTCGCGGTGTCCGGGTCGGGTGCGGAGGTGGCGTCCGCGCCGCTCGCCAGGATCTCGCCTGCCCGAGCCTGCGCGGTTCGCAGGTCCTCGTCGTCGGGGTGGTGGAGGTCCGGGCGGAACATCACCTCGAAGTGGGCCCGGTGCTCCACCGCGAAGCGCACGTAGGCCACGCCGATCTCGGTGAAGTCGCCGCCCGCGTCCCTGGTCGCCGCCAGCGCGTCCGACAGGAGCACGAAGCCCTCCGTCGCCAGCGCGGTCAGCAGCCCCGCCTTGTCCTTGAAGTGGTGCACCGGACCCGCGTGCGAGACGCCGACCCTTCGGGCCAGGTCGCGCAGGCTGATCGCCGCCGGACCGCTCTCGGTGATCGCGGTGACCGCCGCGGCCAGCACCGCTCGCCTCAGGTCGCCGTGGTGGTACGGGCTCATGCCCCGCAGCCTATCTAGTCATTGACAAGATATGGCCGCCGGGAGCAATCTTTGCGGTGACAAGTTCAGTGTTGCGGTCGGTCTGCTCCTGGGGGTCGTGGTGGTTCCGTTCGTCGTCCTGGTCGTGGTCTCGCTCCTCCTCCTGATTCTGCGGCGGCACTGGTCGTTCGCCCTGCGGTGCGGGCTCGCGGCGATGTTCCTGGTCACCGGGATCTCGCACTTCGTCGGGATGCGCGACGAGCTGATCGCCATGGTCCCGCCCGCGCTGCCCGCGCCTGGACTGCTGGTCGCGGTGACCGGCCTGCTCGAACTCGCGGGCGCGATCGGGCTGCTCTGGACGCGCACCGCGCCCTGGGCCGCCGCCGGGCTGGGCGTGCTGCTGGTGGTGATGTTCCCGGCGAACGTCCACGCGGCCCAGCGAGGGCTGTCGCCCTCGTTCGGCGACCAGCTCCTGCCGCGCACCCTGCTCCAGGTCGTGTTCCTCGCCGCCGCGGTGGCCGTGGTCGCACACCACCGGTGGAGCGGCTACCGCGCTGCGCCCACCGGCTGAGTGCCCACCGGCGAAGCGCCCGCCAGCGAAGTGCCCAACGGCGAAGTACCCACCGGCTGAGTGCCTACCGACTCAGCGCCCATCTGCGGAGTGTCTAGCAGCTGAGCACCCACCAGCTGAGCGCCTACCGCTGAGCGTCCGGGCCGGTAAGCCGGGGTAACGGCACGGTCGGCTTCCTGGCGAACACGAAGCGGTTCTCGCCGAACGCCCCGTCCGGATCGGGGACCACCTGACCGTGCGCCTCGGCGTACTCGCCGCTCCCCCTGCTCGTCGCCGTCCAGCCGAGCAGGACGAGGTCCGCCTCGGAGTCCGGGCGCGGGTCGTGGTGGAACAGCGCGGGCAGGTCCACGTCGATCGCCGACCGCGCCTCGGCGTAGAACGGGGCCGCCGGGTCGCCCAGGTCGTGCGAGTCCGGCTTCACCTCCAGCGCCAGCGTGCTCGCGGGCGCGGACAGCCTGGTGACGTCGCGCAGCAGCGCCCACAGCCCGGCCCGCGACAGGTACATGGACAGGCCCTCCACCAGCCACGCCGTCGGCCGGTCCGGGGACAGCCCGGCCTCCAGCAGCGCCGACGGCCAGTCGTCCGCCAGGTCCGAGGGCACCGGGACCCGCCGCGCGGTCGGGCGCGCGCCGACCTCGTCCAGCACCCGCTGCTTGAACCCCAGCACGTGCTCCCGGTCCACCTCGAACACCGAGGTGCCCGCTGGCCAGTCCAGCCGCAGCGCCCGCGTGTCCAGCCCGGCCGCCACCAGCACCACCTGCCGCGTCCCCGCCCGCGCCACCTCCAGCAGGTGGTCGTCGAAGACCCTGGTGCGCAGCCCGACGTCGCGGGCGTCCCCGCTCCACACCGGGTTCGCGTCGCCGCCCGGCACGTCCTCGACGCGCAGCGGCCAGCCCGCCGCGCTCGGTTCCGCCCGGACGAAGTGCGCCGCGTACCGGTCCACCGCCACCGCGTCGGAACGGGTGCTCTCGACCGCGCGCGCCGCCGCGACCAGCAGCGCCGTGCGGCTGACACCCTCGCCGATCACCCGCTCGGCGCTCGCCCCCGCCCGTCCCGTCGCGGCCACGGGTCAGCGCCTGCTCTGCGCGGGCACCAGGTGGTCGCCCGCGATGCCCGCCTTGTCGGGGCGGTAGTAGTCCCTGATCGCCGACTCCCACGTGCGCACCTCGACCTGGTCGTCGGCGGTGGGCTCGAAGGCGTCGAACAGCGCGTCGATGTTGTCCCGGCTGAACCCGAACGCCGTCATCAGCGCGTGGAACCTCGGCCGCTCGATCATGCCGTCGCCGTCCGGGTCGCCCAGCACGGCCAGCGCGCGGGCGAACACCTCGACCGCGCCCTCGAACCGCTCCGGCGACAGCACGCAGCCGCAGAACTCGTCCAGGGTGATCCGGCCGTCCCGGTCCACGTCCAGGTGGTCGGCCAGCACCTCCCACCAGCTCGCCAGCGCCGCGCGCATGGCGTGCCGGTCGGACATCTCCGAGCCCGAGGCCGCCGCGTCCACGCGGTCGGCCATCAGGTCGAAGTCGGTCATCTCCAGCTCGCCGCTGGCGTCGGCGTCGAAGAGGGAGAAGATCAGCTCCGCCCTCGCCAGCGCCATCGGCTTCACCTCGGTCCGCACGGTCGCGCACCCCTTTCCCGTTCGGGTCGGCCACCCGGTGCGGGTGATCCGGTTCCCAAGCTAGGGGACGGGAGGGGGGCAGGTGGCCGGGGCGGTTCCCGCTGGTCAGCGCGGTGATCACGACGCGTCGCGGGGGTGCGACACCAACGTGGGGAGGGAGGTCTCCCAGGCGCTCAGGAATAGGCGGGTGATCACTGCGCGGTGATCCCCGGAAGCCCCTGAAAGGGGAAGTGCTGCCCTGGCGGGTGATTCTGGATTTGTGGGGCTTGTGGCGCGGCCGGGACGGTCCGGCGACCCCGTCACCAGGGGCCGCCGGACCGCCCGGCGGGTCCGCGCCGCGGCTTGGTCGCGCGCGCGGAGTCGGTGCACAGCCCGCCCACGTCCACGCTCTGCCCCCCG
>NZ_JBQGCX010001347.1:0-3286 GCF_052038725.1 Actinosynnema sp. | reverse complement strand
GCCGTCGGAGTACGCGAACGTCCCGGACAGGCAGTCGCCCGCGCCCTCGTTGAGGACGCAACGCCCCCGGTCGTCGTAGCCGTAGCGGTACCACGTGCCGTTGCGGTCCTGCCAGCGGACGACGCGCTGGTCGTCGTCGTGGGAGAAGCTCAGGGCGGCCCCCGAGGAGTTCACCACCTCGGTGAGCCTGCGCTCGGCGTCGTAGCCGTACCTGATGAGGGTGATGTCCTCGGCGCCGGTGAGCGCGAGCGCGGTCACCAGTCCGCCGGTCGAGCGCACCGACACGTGGTAGCAGCCGGAGTGGCGCACGTCGGTCGGGACGCCGTCGGCGTCGTGGTCGACGGTGACGTGGTTGCCGTTCAGGTCGGTGATGGAGTCGAGGGGGAACAGCCCGTCCGCGCCCGCGGTGAAGCGGCGGGTGAGCCCCCTTCCACGTCGACCACCGCGTACGCCCCGTCCTCGGTGCGGGACAGCGGCCAGCGCGGTCCCTCCACCGGGAGGACGGGCGTCCCCTCGGGGTGCGGGTAGAGCGGCACCATGCCGTCCTCGGTGACGAAGCAGACGCCCTCGTCGTCCACTTCGAGCCGCTGGTCCAGCGTGGAGGCCCACGACGTGCCGAAGCGGGCGCCCGCGCGGTGGCCGGACAGGTGGGTGCGCGTGAGCAGTAGCGGGAGCGCGCCGCCGAGGGCGACGTCGGTCTGCGGCAGGAGGACCTGGCCGGAGACGACGTCGACCGGGTCACCGCACGTGGGTCGCCCGCTCTCCGGGCGCGCGCAGACCTTGGGGTCGTCGCCGACCTGGTCGCGCGCGCTCGGGCGCGCCGGGTCCGCTTTCGCCGGGCTCGGCGCGGCACCGCTCGTCGTGGTGGCGCCACCGGGGGAGGTCCCTCCGGGAGAAGCGCTGCTCGGGGCGGTTTCGGGGGTGGTCGCCCCGCTCAGCGTGGTCGTGCCGGACGGGCTGGTCGTCGTGCCGGACGGTGCGGTCGTACCGGACGGGCTGGTGGCGCCGGAGGGGCTCGTCGTGCCCGACGGCGCGTCCGGGGGCGAGGGCCGGGCACCCGCCAGGTCCGGGGTGTCGGGGCCGGACGGGGTGTCGGCGCGGCGGCCGAGCCCGCCCAGCTTCTGCATGATCTCACCGAGGGTGGCCACCGCCTCCAGCGCCACGCGATCAACCGGCCCACCAGCTCGGCGACCAGGTCCCGCACCAACTCGCGCACAGCGGCGACCACTTCGCCCATGACCACCACGCCGATGCCGATGCCCTCGGCGAGCACCCCGGCCCCGGCGATCGCGTCGACCACCTCGGCGTTCGCGTTCCGGTAGGCCTGCGCGGCGGACCCCTCCCAACCGGGCGCGTCCTGCCGACCCAGCTCCTCCGCCACCGCCTTGACCTGGGCCGCGACGTTGCCCCACGTCTGGCTGAACGACCGGCTCCATCAGCCACCCCACGCCGTACGAGGCCACCGTGCCGACCGGGTCGACCACCAGCGACAGCACTTCCAGCCCGACCCCGACACCCCCGAGCCCGGCCTCGACCCAGTCCCGGTCCGCGATCCCGTTCGCCAGGTCCACCGACGACTCCGCGATCCCGATCCCGGTCACCGCCGCCGTGCCGCTCTGCGGCGCCGCCACCAGCGGGTTGTCCACCGCGGTGTCCCCCGTTCTGCGACGCGGTCCGAACTCGCGAAGCCAGCGAGAACGGGTGGGGCGTCCAGGGGCTTCCGCAGGCTTTCACCCGCCGGAGTGATGAGGGGGTGACGGGGCGGTGGCCCTCGGGCGCAGCAGGCGCAGTGCGAGCAGGGTCGTCGACGACAGCGCCGTCACCAGCAGGAGCAGCAGGAACGTCGGGTAGAGGGTCGCGGCCTGGAGCCAGGACACGGGCCTTCCCCGGTAGAGGAACGAGGTCACGTGGTGCGCGCCCAGGAGCAGCGGCCACGGGGTCAGGAGCAGGGGCCAGGTCCAGCGGCGGCGGGACGGGCGGCGGGCGCGGTGGGCGGCCAAGGCCACCGGGAGCGGGGTCGCGGCCAGGAGGACCGCGTCCACCGCGAACTGGGGGTCGGTGGGGATCTCGGGGGTTCCGCCGTCCAGGAGCGTCACCAGGGCCTGGCCCAGGGCTTGCGCGTCGGCGTGGCGGGTCGCGGTGTTGGCGGCGACCGCGACGCCGTGGCCGGTGGCCGGGAGGAGGGCCTGGTAGGCGGTCGCGGTGGCCAGGTCGCCGTCGTGGGTCAGCAGCGGGGCGCCGGACGGGGTGCGGCGGGCGAACCAGCCCATCGCGTGGAACGGGGGCGTCGTGGCCGGGGTGGTCGTGGTGGTGAACGCGGGGCCGCCGCGGTGGTGGGCGATCAGCCACGCGGCCAGGTCGCGCGCCGAGCTGAGGACGCCGCCCGAGCCGCCGCCGAAGGACATCGGCTCCGGGAACGGCAGCGGTGGACCGAGCGGGAGGCGCAGGTGGCCTCGGTGGCCGGGCAGGTCCAGCGGGGTGTTCGCGGCGCGGCTGTCGGACATGCCCAGCGGCTCGAACAGGGCCGTGCGCAGGTGGTCCGCGAAGGGCTCGCCGGTCACGTGCTCCACGAGTCGGGCGGCCAGCTGGTGGTTCGGGTTGTGGTACGACCACTCGGTTCCCGGCGCCGAGGCCAGGGTCGACGCGCGCATCGCGGCCACGGCGTCGCGCGGGGTGCGGGCGGTGGGATCGGTGGGGTTGGTCCGGTCGGTCAGGCCGGAGGTGTGCTGGAGCAGGTGGCGCGGGGTGATGCCCGCCGAGCGGGGGTCCGCGGTGGTGAACTCCGGGAGCTGGTCGCGCACGGGGGCGTCGAGGTCGATCCGGCCCCGCTCGGCCAGCTGCACGACGACCAGCGCGGTCATGGACTTGCTCAGGGACGCCACCGGCATGGGGGTGGTGGCGGTGACCGGGGTCCCGTCGCCCAGGTGGCCCCTGCCCTCGGCGTGGAGGGTTCGCCCGTCGTGCGTCACGGCGACCGCCAGGCCGGGGACCTCCCGGTGGGACAGGAAGTCCTGGATCGTGGACTCGACGGTCGGAACGTCCACTGTGGACGGAGCGGGCGAGAGGGAGAGGGTCGCGGACAGGAGCAGGCGGGTCAGCACGGCACCGAATGCTGCTGGAGTTCGGCCGCTCGGGGATCGGACCTCGGGCCGATTCCCGCCGCGCGAACGGGCGCGGCCCCCGCCCGGGTGTGGTCGGGGGGCCGCCCCTGGGTTCAGCTAGTCAGCGCTCACAGGCCCTGCTTGCGCCTGCGCGTGCCGAGGAACAGGGTTCCCAGGCCGGCGAG
>NZ_JBQGCX010001346.1:0-6035 GCF_052038725.1 Actinosynnema sp. | reverse complement strand
CGATCGGCGCGGAGCCGTCCTCGGGCGTGAAGGTCACGGTCAGCTTGCCCGCGCCGGGGACCTTGAAGTTCGTGGCCTTGTACTGGTCGCCGTGGGCGTGGCGGCCGATGATGATCGGCTTGGTCCAGCCGGGGACGAGCCGGGGGATGTTCGAGATGATGATCGGCTCGCGGAAGACGACGCCGCCGAGGATGTTGCGGATCGTGCCGTTGGGCGAGACCCACATCTTCTTGAGGCCGAACTCCTCCACCCGCGCCTCGTCCGGCGTGATGGTGGCGCACTTCACGCCCACGTTGTGCTTCTTGATCGCGTTGGCCGCGTCGATGGTGACCTGGTCGTCGGTGGCGTCCCGGTGCTCGATGCCCAGGTCGTAGTACTCGAGGTTGACGTCCAGGTACGGGTGGACCAGCTTGTCCTTGATGAACTGCCAGATGATCCTGGTCATCTCGTCGCCGTCGAGCTCGACGACAGTCCCCTGAACCTTGATCTTGCCCATACTCGGGTGCGCTCCTCTCGCGGCAATGCAAGCAGGACAAGCGTACTGCTATGTCATGCTGCGTGCGCCACTCACGGGTGAAAAAGGGATCGGGCATCACAATGCCTTAACCTCCAGTCACGATCTTGGAGGGGGCACCATGTCGACCGGACCCACGCACGCCATGAGCGGTCTGCTGGCTTGGGCGGCGGTGACCGCGCTCGCCGAGAACCATCCCATCGGACAGCTCTCGCCGCAGAGCTGGACGGTCGGCGCGGTGCTCGCCACGGGCGCGGCGCTGATGCCCGACATCGACCACCCGTCGTCCACCATCGCCCGCGCGTTCGGGCCGATCAGCCAGGGCCTGTCCGGGGCGCTGAACACCGTCAGCAGCTGGGTCTACAAGCTGACCAGGACCAAGCGGGACTCCAACCGCGAGGGCGGGCACCGGGCGCTGACCCACACGTTCGTGTTCGCGCTGCTGTGCGCGCTCGGCACGACGGCGGTGGTGCAGCAGTCGCAGAAGTGGGCGCTGCCGCTGCTGATGTTCGCGTTCGCGGGCCTGGCGGTGCGCGGGATCATGAAGGACTGGTCGAACAAGCACGACGCGCTGCTGATCACCGTGGTGTCGGCGGGCATCACCGCGCTGTGCGTGATGTGGACCGCGCAGACCGCCGCGAACGCCGCCGCGCTCGGCATCGCGGTGGCCGTGGGCTGCGTGGCGCACTACATCGGCGACGCGATCACCGAGCAGGGCTGCCCGATGGCGTGGCCGATCCCGATCGCGGGCAAGACCTGGTACCCGATCGCGCCGCCGAAGATCATGCGGATGAAGACCGGCGGCGCCGTGGAGATGCGGATCGTCGGACCCGCCGTGACCGTCGGCGCGGTGTGGCTGTCGCTGGCCGCGCTGCAGAACATCGGGATGCTGCCGTTCCTCGGCTCGTTCGACCTGCTGCCGGTCTAGCGCCCCCTGATCCGGGCGGGGCGGTCGAACCCGCCCGGAAGGGGAATTTCGGCCATTCGTCGGATATCTGAACGTCACCCGATCGGACTAATCTGCGTCGCATGACCACGTGGCTCGGGGTGAACGCGGGACACGAGGACCCCACGAGCGCCGAAAGCGCGGCGCTCGCGCTGCACGGATCGCTGCTCTACGAGGCGGCGGTGGTGTGCGTGCACGACGTCGGACCGCACTGGGCGCTGTCGTTCCGGCTGCCGAAGGCGCCGTCGGGGAACGTGGTGTCCACGCTGGTGGAGCGCGGGACCGGGATCGCGCTGCACGAGGGCGGGGTGGAACGGGTCGCCGGGCCGTCCGAGCTGGTCGCGGGCGCGCTGCGGGCCGCGCTGGCGCACCGGGACCGGGTGGAGGGGACCGCGCTGCGGTTCCCCGGCCAGCGGGCGCTGCACGGGCGGTACGGGGTGGCGGACGTGCTGGCGTTCAGCGCGATCGAGGAGGTCCGGCCGCACGACGTGCGCAGCGTCGAGGCGCGGGGGGACCTGCGGCCGAGGTACAGCGGTGGGCGGCTGGTGCTGGACTGCTCCTGAGGCGGAGCCCGGTGAACCCCTGGGGCTCTCGGGACTCGGCGTCTTCTCGGTGGGAACCGCCCGGTGCCGCGAAGCGGGAGCGACTCCGACGGGCGCTCCGGGCGACAAGGGTGGTTGCAGCGAACCCCCGGTCGCGGTGACCGGGGGTTCACGGGAGTTGCCCACTCAGGCGGGGTTCCAGTGGTGGAGCCGCCTGATGCCGCTTCGCCACATCAGCGAGCCGGACCGGATTCGAACCGGCGTCCTCCCCACCGGGGCGGGGCGCGTCAACCGCTGCGCTACCAGGCTCTCACCGCACACCCTAGCCACGAGACGGACCTGTGGACACGGGATCGGCGCGGCGCAATAAGGTCTGCCCCGTGCGCGGGGTGGACTACTACGAGCTTCTGGGCGTCGAGCGCGAGGCATCCTCGGCCGAGATCCGGTCCGCCTACCGGTCGCTGGCGAAGGTCATGCACCCGGACGCCGGTGGATCTTCAGGGGGCTTCCGAGCGCTGCAGGAGGCATATGACACCCTGCGCGACCCGGCTCGCCGCCGGGCCTACGACCGGGGGTGGGCGCACCCGCGCTCCGGGCCCCGGTCCGGTTCCGCGACCCGGCCGCCAAGATCGGGACGGGCGCCCTGGAACCGCCCGTTCGGCGACGATCCCGACTTCGTACCTCCGAAGCCCGACGTCGACCCGGACGACCTCGGCTGGTGGCGGCTGGTCGACACCGGGCAGCGCGTCCGGTACGCCCCGGTCGCCTCGCCGGGCCACGCGCCCGCCCTCACCGCGCTGTGCGCGTGGTTCTTCCTGCTCCTCCCGGTGTTCGCGCTCGACCTGTCCCCGCTGGGCCTCGCGGTGTGGCTGGCGATGGTCGCCGCCGCAGCCGCCTGGGCGTTCCGGCTGGTGCGCCGCTACCTGGCCGCGACCCGCACGGACCGGGTGTTCGCGGCCGAGGTCGACACCGAGGTGGTGCGCGGCGAGGTGGACGACGAGCGGGTGTGCGAGCGGCTGACCGCCGACCTGCTCTCCGAGTACCTGACCCGGCTGCCCGGCGCCCGCGTGTTCCACGGCCTGGCCTGGCCCGACTCGGTGTTCGTCGACATCGACCACGCCGTGCTGTGCGGGCGGCGGCTGGTGCTGATCGAGTCCAAGTCCTGGCTGCCCGGCCACTACCAGACCGGGGACGACGGGTCGCTGTGGCGCAACGGCCACCTGTTCCGGGGCGGCGGCACGCGGCTGCCGCGCGGGCTCGCCGAGTACCGGGCCCTGCTGCCGCACCTGGAGGTGCGGGCGGTGCTGCTGGTGTACCCGAGCCGGGCTGGCGAGGTCACCACCGACCCGACCGACGGGGCGCTGGTGCCGCCGATGACGCCCGAGGTGTTCCTGGACGAGGTCGGCGCGTGGCTGGCCGAGGACCCCGCCGTCGTCGACCGGGAGGCGCTGCGCGCGATCGTCGACCTGGTGTGCGAGTCGACCGAGGCCTGACCCACCGCGGTTGTCGGACCTCCGGGTTACAGTCCGCCCGTGCAGTTGCCGGGACTGACCGACATGACCCCGCTGGGCCAGGGCGGCTTCGCCACCGTGTACCGGGCGCGCCAGGTGCAGCTCGACCGCGAGGTCGCGGTCAAGGTGGACCACCGCGTCCTGCGGACCGAGCGCGACCGGCGGCGCTTCCTGCGGGAGGCGCACGCCGCCGCGCGCCTGTCCGGGCACCCGCACGTGGTGTCCGTGCACGACGCGAACTTCACCGCCGAGGGCACCCCGTACCTGGTGATGGAGCTGTGCACCGGCGGCACGCTCGGCGACCTGCTGCGCACGAACGGCCCGCTGGACGGCGACCGGGTGCGCAGGCTGGGCGTGCAGCTCGCGGACGCGCTGGCCGCCGCGCATGGCGAGGGCGTGCTGCACCGCGACCTCAAGCCCGGCAACGTGCTGCTCGACCGGTACGGCACCGCCAAGATCGCCGACTTCGGCCTGGCCGCGCTGCTGGACGCCGACGGCGCGTCGTCGGTGACGCGGGACGCGCTGAGCCCCAGCTACGCGCCGCCGGAGGCGTTCGCGATGGTGCCGCCCACGGCGGCGGGCGACGTGTACTCGCTGGCGGCGACCCTGTACGACCTGCTGGCGGGCAGGCCGCCGAGACCGGTGCCGTGGCCGATCGAGTCGTTCGACCACCTCGGCGAGGTGCTGCGCACCCCGGTCGAGCGCGTGCCCGGCTGCCCGGACGACCTGCACGCCGCCCTGGTGCGGGCCCTGGAACCGGACGCGGCCTACCGCACCTCCAGCGCGGCCCAGTTCCGCGACGAGCTGGACCGGGGCCCGCTGCCGTCCCCGTTCTCCACGCCGACCACCCCCGCGGGCGCACCGCAGCCCGCCCAGGACGCCCCGCAGGCCACACCGGGTCAGGGCACGCCCCAGCTCTCCTGGCCACGCGCCCCAGGCCCGGCCCAGGCCCCTCCCGGCACGCCCCCGCACGGCACACCACCCCCGCACCCGCAGCCGACCCCACCCGGCGGCTTCCCCCAGGACCAGGGCCCGCAGGGCTCGTTCCCACCGGGCTTCTTCCCACCCGGCCAGGTCCTGTCCCCGCTCCCCCGCGGCGACCGGCCGCACCCCGCCCAGGCGCACCCAAACCCGCCCCACCCCGGTCAGCACTCCGGCCCCCAGCAGCACTCCGGCCCACCGCAGTACGTCGTCATCCAGCAGCCACCCCGCCGGGCCTGGCCGCTGGTCCTGGGCGTCGTGCTGGCCCTGCTCCTGGTCTCCGGCGCCACCTGGCTGATCGCCTCCCAGCGCACCCAGCAGCCCACCTCCTCCGGCAGCGGCCAGAACGGCCAGGCGACGTCCTCCACCTCCTCCGAGTCCGACGACCTCCCGCCCCCGCGCACCAAGCCCTGCGACACCGGCTACTGCATCGCCGAGCAGACCTGCTACGCCGGACTGGTCCAGATCGGCGGCACGGCCGCCACCGCCCGGATGCTCGGCGACTGCGCGAACGAGCACTACTGGGAGGCGTTCGCGGGCACCTGGCTGTCCGGGTCGATCCCGCAGGTCGCCTCCGAGGAGCTGCTCCAGGCCCCCGAGGTCGCGAACGTGTGCACCGCGACCGCGATGAGGGCCAACACCCGCGCGGGCGTGGACACCACCGGCTGGGAGATCTCCGCGGTCGCCAAGTCCGACGGCGACCGCAACTACGTGCACTGCCTGGCGGGCAGGCAGGAGGGTGGCGTGGTCACCACCAGCGCGTTCGGCTCCTGAGCGCGACCGGCCCACCCGGCCCCCTCCCCGCTGGGCCGGGTGGATCACCGGGTTGCGCCCGCTCTCGTAGGCTTGGCCCATGAAGACCGTCCTGCCCCGCCCGGCGCGGGGGGAGAACCGGAACGCGGCGCGGCGAGCGCCCGCGGGTCCGGTGCGCCCGCGCACAGCCCGCCGAACCGACTGGCGCGCGGACGGGGCCCCCGGCGGGTCGACGGGCTCGCCCGCGGGGGCGTTCACACACCCCGCGCCCACCACCCCAGGGGCGGTGCGGCCGTGAGCGACGCGAACGACTGGACCTGGATCAGGCTGGTGGCGCTCCAGCACGTCGCCGACGACGCGCTGCCCGCCCGCCGCAGGATCGCCTGGGGCGCGGTCGGCCTCGCCGCCTCCTACGGCGCCGAGCGGCACAGCCACCGCCGCACCCCCTCCGTGGTGGAGCGCTTCACCCTGCGCGGCCACCTGCTGGAGCTGGGCGCGGAGACTCCGGACCGGCTGGCCGCCGACGTGCTGTCGGAGACCGCGCTGACCGCCGAGGAGGCGGCCGAGCGGGCGGCGACGGCCGCGCTGCCGAGGTCCGAGGTGAAGGTGCTGCGCGAGCACCGGAGCATCACCGCCGTGCTCGACGCGGTGGCCCCGCTGGTCGACGACGCCGACCTGCGCGAGCGCGCCCGGCGCTGGGTCGAGGTGCGGGCCGCGCTGCCGTAGGCGCGACGGCCCCGGTTCGGTGCTCGCCATGGCTCCGCTCACGTCCGCCGACCCCACCCTCC
>NZ_JBQGCX010001345.1:0-1732 GCF_052038725.1 Actinosynnema sp. | reverse complement strand
CCAGGTGGCCGTGGACGTGCGGCCCGAGGCGACCTACGCGGCCGAGCGCGCGGCGGGCGACGGCCTGTGGAGCTGCTGGGCCGAGCCGACGACGGTCCCCGGCCACCTGGAGTCGGCCGAGGAGCGGGCCGCGACGGGGTGGCGGGACGCGGAGCACGACCTGGCGCTGGAGCAGGCCAGGTCCACAGTGGACTCGGCGACGCGCGGGGAGCTGTACCGGGAGGTGCAGCGGGTGCGGCACGAGCGGGGCGCGGTGCTGGTGTGGGGGCACGCGGACGCGGTCGTGGGCACGACGGCGGCGGTGCGCGGGGTCGCGGCGGCGCGGCCGGACAGCGACGCGTGGGCCAGGTTCGACCGGGCCTGGCTGTCGGCCTAGTCCACTGTGGACGCACCGGGGCCGAGGACGTCCGGTGACGGCGGCGGGACGTGCAGCGCGCGCAGGGACCTGCGGGCGCTGAACCGGGCCAGTCCGGGAACGCCGCCCTGGAGCCGGATCGGCAGCGGGGCGCCGGGACTGCGCTCGGCCAACCTCCTGGCCACCCCGCGCTCGACCCGCACCTGCATCCGCTGCTCACCCGCGACCCGTGGCCCCCGGATGCGCTGGAGCTGGCTCGCGGCCACGTCGATCGCCTCGGCGTCACCCCCGCGCAGCGGCCCCACCAGGAGGTTCGCCGCCTCGGCCGCGTCGATCATGGCGAAGTTGATCCCGTTGCCGCCCACCGGGGAGATGACGTGCGCGGCGTCCCCGATCAGCAGCAGACCCGGTCTGGACCACCGGTCCACCTCGGTGATCCGGATCGGCAGCAGGGTCAGCTGGTTGGGGTCGCGCAGCTCCGCCACCCGCTCGCCCAGCCACGGCGTCCGCCGCCGCACCAGGTCCCTCAGCGGTTCCACGCCCGCCGCCCTGACCTCGCCGAACCGGCCGGCGGGCAGGGTGAAGCCGATCTGCCAGGTGTCGCCCTGCCCCAGCAGCCCGACCACCGCGCCCGGCTCGGTGATCAGGGCCAGCTGCCCGGCGCCGCTCGGGTCGTCCGGGAGCCGGGGCACGGCGAACCAGCAGATGTCGATGTTCGAGGCCAGCTCGGTCGGGGTGAGGTCGGACTCCAGCAGCACCTTGGAGTTCCGGCCGTCCGCGCCCACCACCAGGTCGGCCCGCAGCTCGTGCTCCCGCCCGTCCCGCCGGTAGCGGACGCCGTCGACGCGGCCCGCGCCGTCGTGCAGCAGGGCGGTGAAGCGGGCGCCCATCTCGACCCGGAAACCGGTGTGCCGCCGGGCCTTCCCGACCAGGAACGGCAGGAAGCGGGCCTGCGGGATCAGCGCGTAGTAGGGGAAGCGCGGGCTGCTGCCCCGGTAGTCGGCGATGGTGTAGCGCTTGTCGGGGGTCCACCACTCGAACGTCGTGGCCCGCCCGTGCGGGATGGTGGACAGCAGCTCCTCGGCGAGCCCGAAGCGGTGCAGGTAGTCGAGCACCGGGGGCGCGACGCTGTCGCCCCGGAACCGGCGGTCGAAGTCCTTGCGGCCCTCCAGGAGCACCACCCGCAGGCCCGCGCGGGCCAGCAGGTAGGCCAGCAGGACCCCGCCGGGCCCACCCCCGACGACCACGACACCGGTCCGCTCGGCCATGGCGCACCTCCCTGACCGCAACGTATCGCCGCTGGGGAGGGGTGGCACGACGGGCGGGCCTGCCGCTGCGGGGCGCCGCGCCGGGACGCGACCCGGCCAGGACCGGGAG
>NZ_JBQGCX010001344.1:0-6165 GCF_052038725.1 Actinosynnema sp. | reverse complement strand
ACACCCCCAGGCACCGCTCCTCCTGGTGCCGCCCCCTGGTGGCACTCCTCCCGGTGACGCCCCCAGGCGCCGCCCCCGGATGGCCGCCACCGGTCAGCCCCTCGCGAACAACCCCTTCGTGAAGCTAATTCAGCGTACGCTGAGTTCCGTGCTGATCCTCTTCTCCAGCCTCGGTGCCCACGGGCACCTGTTCCCCCTGTTACCGCTGGCCAGGGCCGCCGTGCGCGCCGGTCACCGGGTCAAGTTCGCCACCACCGGCGGCTTCCACGACGTCCTCGCGGGCATCGGCGTCGAACCGGTCGTCGCGGGCGCCGGGATGCGCGACGTCGCGGGCGAGCTGCTGCCGCCCGGCACGACCCCGCGCGATCTCAGCGGTCCCGAGGGCGCCCCGATCATCGCCCGGCTGTTCGGCGACCTGCTCGCCCGCTCGTTCGCCACCGGCGTCGCCGGGCTCATCGACCAGGAGCGCCCCGACCTGGTGGTCCAGGAGCTGGCCAACCCCGGCGCGGGCATCGCGGCCAGGGCGGCGGGCGTTCCCGTGCTGTGCCACGGGTTCGGGCGCATGTCGTCCGGCTCCGAGATGCCCAAGCTGATGGTCGGGCACCTGCGCGGCGTCGCGGCCGAGCACGGCGTCGACCTGGGCGAGGTGGACCTGGGCGGTGGCGACGACAGCGTGTTCCTGCTGGGCAACCCGTACCTGGACATCTGCCCGCCGTCGCTGCGGGACCCGTCGTTCACCATCCCGGACACGATCCCGCTGCGGCCCGTGCCGTTCGCGGCGCCGGGCGAGCTGCCCGCGATCGCCACCGCGCCCCGCGACGAGCCGCTGGTCTACCTGACCCTGGGCACCGCGTTCGGGCACGCCGAGGTGTTCCGGGCCGCGATCGACGGGCTGGCCTCGCTGGACGCGCACGTGCTGGTGGCGGCCGGTCCGGCGGTGGAGACGGCCGCGCTCGGCGAGGTGCCGGACAACGTGTCGCTGCACGCGTGGGTGCCGCAGGCGGACCTGCTGCCGCACGTGGACCTGGTGGTGCACCACGGGGGCAGCGGCACGACCATGGGCGCGCTCGGCGCGGGCGTGCCGCAGCTGGTGCTGCCGCAGGGCGCGGACCAGTTCACCAACGCCGAGGCCGTGGTCGCGGCCGGGCTGGGCGGGCGGCTGATCGGCGACGAGGTGGCCGCCGAGGCCGTCGCGTCCGCCGCGCGCGGGCTGCTGGCCTCCGAGGAGGTCGCGGTGGCGGCGAAGGCGGTGGCGGCGGAGATCGCCGCGATGCCGTCCCCGGACGAGGTGGCGGCGCGGCTGCCCGAGCTGGTCTGACGACCTCGGGGAATCGGCCCACCGACGTGCCGATTCCCCTTGCCCCGCAACGACTTCACTGCCGGAACTTCCCGGTCGGCCCCTCCCGGCGCTCAGTCCGCCCCGACCACCTGCCCGTCCGGGTCCTGCTCCGCGTCGGCCTCCGCCGGTTCGGCCCGCCGCAGCCGAACCGACGTGATCGCGTGGTGCTCGACGGCCAGCACCTCGAAGTCCCAGCCCGCCACCGCCGCCCGGTCCCCCGGCCCCTCGGGCACCAGGCCCAGCTCGACCAGGATCAGCCCGGCGACGGTGGTGTAGTCGCCCTCGGGCGGGTCGCGCAGCTCGACGCCCAGGTCCACCAGGTCGTGCACCGGGAACGTGCCCGGCAGCACCATGGCCCCGTCCTCCTCGCGGCGCACCTCCAGGACGTCCCGGTCGGTCTCGTCGTAGATCTCCCCGACGACCTCCTCCAGCAGGTCCTCCAGGGTGACGATGCCGTCGACCGCGCCGTGCTCGTCCACGACCAGCGCGAACTGCTCGCGCTCGGTCTTGAAGCGGCGCAGCGCGTCCACCACGCGCAGCGAGTCCGGGAACACCACGGCCTGCCGCGCGACCTGCGTGAGCGAGACCCCGTCGTCGAGCAGGTCCCGCAGGTGCACGACGCCGACGACGTCGTCCAGGTGGCCGGTGCGCACGACGGGCGCGCGCGAGCGGCCGGACGCGACGAGCTCGGCGCGCGCCTGCGGGATCGCCATGTCCACGGGCAGCGTCACGACCTCGCGGCGCGGCACCAGGACCTCGCGCAACCGGCGGGCGTGGATCTCCAGCGCGCCGGTGATGATCTCGCGCTGCTCCGGGTTCAGGCCCTGCTGCCCGGACACCAGGTCGCTCAGCTCCTCCGGGCTGAGCTGCTCCTCGGCGGCGTCCGGGTTGCCGCCGAACAGCCGCACGACCGCGTTGGTCGACTTGCTCAGCAGCCACACCGCCGGGCGGGAGACCGCCGACAGCACGTCGAGCGGCTTGGCCACGAAGCTGGCCCACCGCAGCGCGTTCTGCATCGCCAGGCGCTTGGGCGCGAGCTCGCCGAGCACCAGCGTGAAGAACGTGAGGACGATCGTGACCAGCGCCACGGCGACCGGGTCGGCCGCGCTGCCCAGGAAGTCCAGCAGCGGCACCAGCGGCGCGGCGAGCGTCACGGCCGCCGCCGCCGACGCCAGGAAGCCCGCCAGGGTGATGCCGATCTGGATCGTCGCCAGGAAGCGGTTCGGGTCGCGGGCGAGCTTGACCAGCGTGCGCGCGCCACGACCCCCTTCCCGCTCCAGGGCTCTGATCTGGCCCTCCCGCAGGGAGACCAGCGCCATCTCGCTGCCGGCGAACACCGCGTTCACCAGGACCAGCACGGCCACCAGCGCCACGTTCCACCAATATCCGTCCACGCCACCCCACTCCGACCAGCGATTCGCACGGAACCGCGCAGCGACCAGCACCGAAGCGCGCAACGCGGGTGTTCTAGCCTTCAGGGCATACCCCGTACCGGTGAGGAACCCACCTGATGATCGACTGGCTGGCCACGGCCACCATCGCCGCCGCGCTGCTCGCGGCGGGGTGGGCGGTGCTGCTGGCGGTGTTGGACAAGCCGCTGACGCTGGAGGACTGGACGACGCTGGGCGTGGCGGCCCTGGTGGTGTCGCAGGAAGTGGCGCTGCTGGCGCAGACGGTGGTCGGCGCGGTGCTGCTGGCGGGCGACGGGCACGAGGCGGTGTCGGGGGCGACGTTCTTCGGCTACCTGCTGACCGCGTTGCTGCTGCTGCCGCTGGCGGGGTTCTGGTCGATCGTGGACCGGTCGCGGTCGGGGGCGTCGGTGCTGGCGGTCGGGTGCCTGACGACGGCGGTCATGGTGGTGCGGCTGAACCAGATCTGGGCCGGTCATGCCTGAGCGGGAGGAGCGGTCCGGGGTGGGCGAGGGTGACGGGGAGCCGGGTTCGGCGGCGAGCCGGTTCGCGGACCGGGTGTCGTCCCGCGGCGCGGGTTCCGGCTCGGGTGGCGAGCCGCTGACGCTGGCGCAGCGCACCAGGAGCGGTCCGGGCAGCGTGCTGATCGCGGTGTACGGGATCTTCGCCCTGGCCGCGACGGCGAGGTCCGCGCTGCAGATCACGACGAAGTTCTCGCACGCCCCGCTGGCCTACTCGCTGTCGGCGTTCGCGGCGGTGGTGTACGTGGTGGCGACGGTGATGCTGGTGCGCGGCGACGGCGCGTCGCGGCGGGTGGCGTTCGCGTCGTGCGCGGTGGAGCTGGTGGGCGTGCTGGTGATCGGCGCGCTGAGCGTGCTGGAGCCGGGGTGGTTCCCGGAGGCCACGGTGTGGTCGGACTTCGGCGGCGGCTACGGCTACGTGCCGCTGGTGCTGCCGGTGCTGGGGCTGCTGTGGTTGCGGCGGACCCGGCGCGCCTGAGCGGGTCCGGCTCCGGCTCCCGTGCCCCGGCCTCCGGGGTGGTCCCCGCAGGTGGGAAGCCTGCTGGGCGGGGCGGGGGCGCCCCCAATGGTTAGGATCGGCGCTCATGGACCGCGATGCGTACTGGGCCCTGGTCGAACGAGCGCGGGCCGCCGCGGGGGAGTTCGCGGGGGACCGCGACCTGCGCGAGGACCCGCTGCCCGACGCCGTCGTCGCCCAGCTCGGGGCGTTGTCCGGCGAGGAGCTGGTCGAGTTCTCCCTGCGGCACGGTGAGATCGTGGACAGCGCTTACCGGTGGCCGCTCTGGCACGCCGCCCACCTGATCGAGGGCGGGTGCGGGGACGACGGGTTCGCGGACTTCCGCGACGGGCTGGTGCTCCAGGGGCGTGCGGTGTTCGAGGCCGCGGTGGCCGACCCGGACTCGTTGGCGGACCTGCCGGTGGTGCTGCGCATGGCGCGGGAGGGCGGCGGGTGGCTCGGGTACGAGTCGATGAGCCACCTGGTGCGCGACGCGTACAAGCGGGCGCGCGGGGAGAGCGACTCGCTGCTCGCGGCGGTGGCCGAGCGGCGCGGCGCGGTGGTGCGGCGCAAGCCCGACGGCGAGCAGTGGGACGTGGAGGACCCGGCCGAGAACCGGGCGCGGCTCCCCCGGCTCGCGGAGCTGTTCGAGTCGTGACCTGCGGTGACCGCCGCACCGGACGGCGGTCACCCGCACGTGGGGATCAGGGCAGCGGGTCCAGGACGAACACCGGGATCTCCCGCTCGGTCTTGCGCTGGTAGTCGGCGTAGTCGGGGAACGCGGCGACCGCCCGCTCCCACCACAGGGCCTTCTCCTCGCCGGTCACCTCGCGGGCCACGTACTCCTTGCGGACCGGCCCGTCCTGCAGCTCGACCTGCGGGTTGGCGACCACGTTGTGGTACCAGACGGGGTGCTTGGGCGCGCCGCCGAGCGAGGCGACGATCGCGTACCGGCCGTCGTGCTCGACGCGCATCAGCGGCGACTTGCGGATCTTGCCGGACTTGGCGCCCAGCGTGGTCAGCACGATCACCGGCATCCCGCGCAGCGTGGTGCCCTCGGTGCCGCCCGAGCTCTCGTACAGCTCGACCTGGTCGCGCACCCACTTCTCGGGGCTCGGGTCGTACTCGCCGGACAGGGGCATCTTCTCGTCCTCCGGGGTGGTGCGGTCACGGGGCGTGGTCACCGGGAGCGGTGCGCCCGTCACCCAGTGTGGCCCGTCGGGTGATCACCCGCACAGCGGCGGGCGCGGCGGCCCGTGAGCGGCCGTGATCAGCGCGGACTAGGCTTCCCGGCATGGCCAGGTACCTCGACGTCCACCCGGTGAACCCCCAGCGGCGCGCCATCGACCAAGCGGTCGAGGTGGTGCGGGCGGGCGGGTTGATCGCCTACCCGACGGACTCCTGCTACGCGCTCGGCTGCCAGCTGGGCAACAAGGAGGGCCTGGACCGGATCAGGCAGATCCGGAACCTGGACGACAAGCACCACTTCACCCTGGTGTGCCGGGACTTCGCGCAGCTGGGCCAGTTCGCGTACGTGGAGAACGCGGCGTTCCGCGCGATCAAGGCCGCGACGCCGGGCAGCTACACGTTCATCCTGTCGGCGACCCGCGAGGTGCCGAGGCGGCTGCTGCACCCGAAGAAGAAGACGGTCGGCGTGCGCATCCCGGACAACGCGGTGGTGCAGGCCCTGCTGGAGGCGCTGGGCGAACCGCTGCTGTCGAGCACGCTCCTGCTCCCGGACCAGGAGGAGCCGCTGGTGCAGGGGTGGGAGATCAAGGAGCGGCTGGACCACGTGGTGGACGCCGTCCTGGACTCCGGCGACTGCGGCACCGAGCCGACGACGGTGGTGGACTTCTCCAGCGGGGAGGCCGAGGTGCTGCGGGTGGGGGCTGGGGACCCGAGTCGGTTCGAGTAGGGCCGGACGGCCCGTTCCCGGCTGGGGCGGTTGTCGCAGCCGGGTGCCGCCGATCATCCTCGGTCGGGTCGCCCCCGCGGCAGGCCGGATCACCGGCCCGCGCCGCCGGGGCCCGGTCGAGGAGCGCGGATGTCGGAGCAGGGTTCGAGGGAGAAGTGGCACCGCCGGTTAGCCGGGCGGCTGCGGAAGATCACCCCGGAGTGGGCGAACGGGCTCGGTGGCCTGCTCATGGGGATCGCCGCGATGCTGCCGTTCGTGTTCCAGGCCGGTGAGGTGATCGCCGGGCCGACCGTGACGTTGACCGAGACCTCCGGCTCGACCGTGACGCGCACCAGCACCGGCACGAGCACCATCACCGTGACCGGGTCCGCCAGCGGCTCCCCCGCGCCGTCGGCGGACGGCTCCGGCACGACGCCGATCGGTCCCCCCGACACCGCGCCCGGTGGCCGGGAGCCCGTGGGCGCCCCCGAGGACCGCCCCTCGGC
>NZ_JBQGCX010001343.1:0-6328 GCF_052038725.1 Actinosynnema sp. | reverse complement strand
GCAGGACGACGGGCACACCGCCGCCCCACCCAGCCTGTCCAAGGCCCGCGTCAACGTCATCTTCGGCGTGATCGTCCTCGGTATGCTCCTCGCCGCCCTCGACCAGACCATCGTCGCGACCGCGCTGCCCACCATCGTCGGGGAGGTCGGCGGCGCCGGGCACATGAGCTGGGTGGTCACCTCCTACATCCTCGCCGAGACCGTCGCGACCGTGCTGGCGGGCAAGTTCGGCGACCTGTTCGGCCGCAAGGCCGTGTTCCAGGTCAGCGTCGTGGTGTTCATCGTCGGCTCGTTCTTCTGCGGCGCCGCCGACACCATGGGCGGCCTCATCGCGATGCGCGCGCTGCAGGGCATCGGTGGCGGCGGGATCGCCGTCACCGCCACGGCGCTCATCGCCGACGTCATCCCGCTGCGCGAGCGCGGCAAGTACCAGGGCGCGCTCGGCGCGGTGTTCGGCGTGACGACCGTGGTCGGCCCGCTGCTCGGCGGCCTGTTCACCGACCACCTGTCCTGGCGCTGGGCGTTCTACGTCAACGTCCCGCTCGCGCTCGCCGTCATCGCGCTCGCCGCCAGGGCCATCCCCGGCGCGGGCGAGCGCGGCAAACCCCGGATCGACTACTGGGGCGCCGCCCTGATCGCGCTGGGCGCCAGCGGACTCACGCTCGCCACCACCTGGGGCGGCACCGAGCACCCCGGGGGATCGGCCACGATCATCGGCCTGGTCGCGGGCTCCGCCGTCGCGCTGGCCCTGTTCGTCGTGGTGGAGAACCGCGTCCCCGAGCCGATCCTGCCGATGAGGTTGTTCCGCGGCAAGGTGTTCGCGGTCGCCTCGCTGCTCAGCTTCATCGTCGGCTTCGCCATGATGGGCGCGCTCACGTTCCTGCCCTCGTACCTCCAGTACGTCAGCGGCGCGTCCGCCACCTCGTCCGGCCTGCGCACCCTGCCCATGGTGCTCGGCCTGCTGATCACCGCGCTGCTGTCCGGCCAGGTCGTCGGGGCCACCGGCCGCTACCGCCCGTTCCCCATCGCGGGCGCGGCCGTCACCGCCGTCGGCATGCACCTTCTATCCACATTGGACCCTGAGTCCTCGATCGCCGCCCAGTCGCTGGCGATGTTCGTGCTGGGCGCGGGGATCGGCCTGGTCATGCAGGTGCTCACGATCGTCGTGCAGAACACCGCCGACTACCGCGACCTCGGTGCCGCCACCTCCGGCGTCACGTTCTTCCGCTCGCTCGGCAGCTCCTTCGGCGCCTCGATCATGGGCACCGTCTACGCCAACCGCCTCGCCGAGACCCTCCCGCCCGCGCTCGCGCAGACGCGCGACCCACCGGCGGCGATCACCACCCCCGAGGCCCTGCACGCCCTCCCCGACGCGGCCAGGCAGCCGATCGTCACCGCCTACGCCGACGCCCTGCACACCGTGTTCCTGGCCGCCGTGCCGATCGCGCTCCTCGGCCTGCTGGTGGCGTTCCTGCTGCCCCAGGTCGAGATCCGGGGCACCGCCCGCGAGGCCGCGAGGGGCGCGGGCGAGGGCTGCGCGATGCCCCCCGCCCAGCACCCCGACACCCAGCTGGAGAACCTGATCGGCCGGGTCGCGGGCCACAACCCGGACATGCCCCGCCAGGTCCTCGCCCGCTCCGGCCTGCCGCTGGAGCTGCCCGCCGCGTGGGCGCTGCTGGGCATCCACCTGCGCGCCGAGCTGCTCGGCGAGCGCACCCGCCAGTCCGACGTCGAGGACCAGGTCGGCCTGCCGCACGGCGTGCTCACCTCGTTCTACGACGCCCTCGCCGCCGAGGGCCACCTCACCCGCACCACCGACGGCCACCTCGCCCTCACCCCGGCCGCGTCCACGACCGTGACCGCCCTGATCGAGGCGTGGACCGCGTGGCTGCTGGACCAGCTCGCCGACTGGACCGCCCAGCGCGACCCGGACACCGTCGACGGCGAGGTGCGCGCGGCGGTCCGGCGGATCACCCGCAGGCTCATGCTGGAGCAGCAGCGCGAGCTCCAGCGCGGCTGACCGGCGCCCCCGGGCGGGCCCTAGAGGGCCACGGTCCGGCGCACCGTCTCCAGGCACAGCGCCAGCGTCTCGTGCGTCGACGCTCGCGGGTCGCGGGCGTGCAGCCATGCGGTGAACAGCAGTGACCACACCACCCCGCACACCCACGAGGCGTCCACGGCCGGGTCGAACTCGCCCTCCCGCTGCCCGCGCTCCACCAGTTCCAGCAGCGCCAGGTCCGAACCGGTCGCCTCGGTCCACCTGACCCGGCCCAGCAGCGTCGGGTCCTGGTACACCAGGGTCAGCACGTCCCCCAGGGTGAAGTACTCCTCGCACAACCTGCGCAGCGCTGCCCCGGCGGGTCCTTCGGTCGTCCTCGCCGCCCGCGTCGCCGCGTCGATGCGCTCCAGCAGGTCGGCCTCGATGCCCGCCAGCAGATCGCTCCGCTCGGGGAAGTACCGGTGCACCGTGGTCCGCCCGACCCCGGCCACCGCCGCCACGTCGGCCACCGACGCCGAGGGCGACTCGGCCAGCACGCGCACCGCCGCGTCCAGGATGGCCCGCCGGGTCCTCGGTCGCAGGCCCGCTTCCGCTCTGCTCTCCACCACACCCGGACTGTAGCGCAGCTGTTCTGCCGTGAGACTTATCGTCCCCAGGTTGAACATGTATGTTCCACGAGTGACGGTAGAAACCCACGAATCAGGTTCCCGCTTGCTCTGGCGGTTAGCCCGCCCGCACCGGCGCACCCTCGCGCTGGGCCTGCTCCTGTCCCTGCTCGGCTCCGCCGCCGGACTGGCCACCCCGCTGGTCACCAAGTGGGTGCTCGACGCCCTCGGCGCCGGTCACCCGCTCACCCCGCCGGTCGCCGTCCTGGTCGTCCTCCTCGTGGTGGGCGGAGCGCTCTGGGTCGCCCAGTGGGTGCTGCTGGGCACCCTCGGCGAGCGCGTCGTGCTCGCCTCCCGCGAGAGCACCGTCCGGCGCCTCCTGCGCGCCACCGTGCCCGCCCTGGACCGGCACACCCCCGGTGAACTGGTCACCAGGGTCACCTCCGACAGCCTCCTGCTCCGCCAGACCGCGTCCACCAGCGTCATCGGGCTGGTCAACGGCGCGGTCACCCTCGTCGGCACCCTCGTGCTGATGGGCCTGCTCGACCCCGTGCTGCTGCTGTCCACGGCGGGGGCGGTGGTCGTGGTCGCCCTCCTGGTCAACGCCCTCGTGCCCGCCATCGCGCGGGCCCAGCGGCAGGCGCAGGAGCACCTGGGCAGGCTCGGCGGCACCCTGGAGGGCGCCCTGGTGGCGGCCAGGACGGTCAAGGCCAGCCGCGCCGAACCCCGCATCGCGGAGCGGGTCCTCGCCGACGCACGGGCCTCCCACCACCAGGCGGTCCGGGTCGTGCGCCGCGAGGCCGTGGTGTGGACGCTGTCCTGGTCCGGGCTGCAAGCGGCGATCGTGCTGGTGCTCGGCGTCGGCGCCTGGCGGGTCGGTTCGGGCGAGATGGCGGTGTCCACCCTCGTCGCGTTCCTGCTCTACGCCTTCGGCCTGGCCGAGCCGGTGCTGGGCCTGAGCCGCGAGCTGACCGCGCTCCAGACCGGCCTCGCCGCCGCCCGCCGCATCGACGAGGTCGAGCGCACCGAGGTCGAGCCGTCCGGGCCGCTCGGCGCGCGCGGACCGGAGCGCGACCACCCGACCGAGGAGCGGCCGGTGCTGGAACTGCGCGCCGTCACCGCGGGCTACCGCGAGGACGTGCCGCCCGTGCTGCGCGGCGTGGACCTCGTGGTGCCTCGCCGCGGCCACGTCGCGCTCGTCGGACCGTCCGGTGCGGGCAAGTCCACCCTGCTCGCGGTGCTGCTGCGCTTCCTCGAACCCGACAGCGGCCAAGTGCTCCTGCACGGCCGCCCCTACACCGAGCGCACCCACGACGAGGTGCGCGCCAGGCTCGCCTACGTGGAGCAGGACACCCCCGTCGTCCCAGGGACGCTGCGCGACAACCTCGCCTTCACCCACCCCGACGCCGACGACGCCGAACTGCTCGACGCCGTCGCCCAGGCCCAGCTCACCGACACCGTCGCCGCCCTGCCCCTCGGCCTGGACACCCCGCTGGACGCGCTCCCGCTCTCCGGCGGCCAGCGGCAGCGGGTCGCGCTGGCCCGCGCCCTGCTCCGCGCCCCCGACGTCCTGCTGCTGGACGAGGCCACCGCACAGCTCGACGCCATCACCGAGGCCGCCGTGCAGCAGCGCATCCGCGAGCACGCGCGCACCTCCGCCGTCGTCACCGTCGCCCACCGGCTGTCCACGGTCCTGGACGCCGACACCATCGTGGTGCTCCAGGACGGCAGGGTACGGGCGCAGGGCGCGCACGAGGAGCTGATGGCCACCGACGAGCTGTACCGAGAGCTGGTCGCGGCGCTGCGGATCGGTCAGGGGAGCGCCCCCGCGCACCACCCGGCCGCGCCACCGGCCACGGTCCTCCCCGCGGCCGGCCCCGACCTGGTCGGCCCGGCGGGCCGGTGACCCCGAGCACGACGACGGCGCCGCCCCCGATCGGGAAGCGGCGCCGGCGAGGGGACTCCCGCCCTCCCCCGGCCGCGGCCGTCCCCGCTCTGGCCGCCACGGAGTCCACCCGCGCGCCCACCGTCGCCAGCTCGGCCAGCTCCTCGGCCGGGAACGAGACCCCGAGCGAGTCCTCCACCGTCGCGCTGATCTCCACCATGCCGAGCGAGTCGATGTCGAGGTCGTCTGCGAAGAACTTCTCCGGCGCCACCTCGCCCACCGGCAGCACGCCCACCTCGGCGACGATGGCGCTGATCCGCTCGAGCACGTCGTTGCTGGTCATGTCACACCTTCCCTCGTTGGAACCGGCCTGTCCCGCGCTCATGCCACCGGGGCCCGCTCGACGCGGTCCACCGTGCGGAAACCGCCGCGCAGGTACTTCTCACGGCTCGCGCCACGCCTCACCTTGTGGCTGCTCGTCCTGGGCAACGAGCCCGTGGGCACGAGCAGCACGTCGTGCAGGTCGACCCCGTGCGCGCGCGACACCGCGCGCCGCACCGCGTCCACCACCGAGGCCGCGTCCACCGCGTCGCGGCGCCTCACCTCCAGCACCGCCACCACCCGCTCCCGGTCGTCGGACTCCACCGGGAACACCGCGCTGCCCGCCACCTCGCACGCCGATTGCGCGCCCTCCGCCGTCGCCTCCACGTCCGAAGGGTGGTGGTTGCGGCCGTCCACCACCAGCAGGTCCTTGAGCCGTCCGGCCACGAACAGCAGCCCGTCGTGCCGGAAACCGCTGTCCCCGGTGCGCAACCAGCCACCGCCGCGCCCGGTGAGCACACCGTTGAACACCCGCTCGGTCAGCTCCGGCCTGCGCCAGTAGCCGTCCGCCACGTTCGGCCCCCGCACCCACAGCTCGCCCACCCCGTCGGCGGGCCGCTCGACCAGCGCCTCCGGGTCCACCACGGCCACCTCGACCCCGTCCAGCGGCACGCCGCAGGACGCCATCACCCGCGCCCCCGCGCCCTCGCGGCGCTCCACCACCCGGCCCGCGTCCAGCTCGGCCCGGTCGAACGCGTAGACCACCCTGCGGTCTTTGTCCGAGCGGGCGGTCACGCACAGCGTCGCCTCGGCCAACCCGTACGCCCCGGCATCCACGTCGGCGGTCAACCCGCAGCCCGCGAACGCCTCGCTGAACGCCCGCTGGCTCGCCGCCCGCACCGGCTCACCCCCGCTGACCAGGCCGCGCACCGATCCCAGGTCCAGGCCAGCGCGCTGCTCCAGGCCGACCCTGGCCACGCACAGGTCGTAGGAGAAGTTCGGGCCCACCATCCACACCGAGCGGTGGTCGGAGATCGCCCGGAGCCAGCGCCCCGGCGACTGCACGAACGCCAGCGGGGTCAGCTGCACCGCGTGCGCGCCCAGCCCCAGCGGCACCACGAGACCGGTCAGCAGCCCCAGGTCGTGGAAGAACGGCACCCATCCGACCGCGACCGATCCCGGTCGCAGGTAGCCCGCGAACCCCGCGATCTGACGGGCGTTCGCCGCGAGGTTCCCGTTGGTGATCCGCACGCCCGTCGGGGAGCCGGTGGAGCCGGAGGTGTACTGGAGGTACGCCAGCGCGGACAGCGGCGCGCCCACCGGCCCTCCCGAGTCCGACGACCCGGCCTCCACCAGTTCCTCCACCACCAGCACCGACCTGCCGGGCACACCGACCCCGGCGACCACCCGCGTCGTCCGGTCCAGCGCGGAACGGTTCACCAGCACCACCTCCGGTCCGGCGTCCCGCAGCGCCGAGGTGATCCGGTCGTTGCCCCGGTGCGCCTCCACCGCGGGCCG
>NZ_JBQGCX010001342.1:0-2091 GCF_052038725.1 Actinosynnema sp. | reverse complement strand
ACCGCGACGGCGGCACCTGCCGCACCCCCTGGTGCGACGCGCCCGTCCGCCACGTCGACCACGTCGTGCCGCACGCCCGGGGCGGCCGCACCGACTCCGCGAACACCGCCGGCCTGTGCGTGGCGTGCAACCTCGTCAAGGAGTCCCCCGGCTGGCGCGCCGCGGTCGGCCCGCCCGGCCGGGTCCACACGATCACGACCACCACCCCCACCGGGCACACCTACGACTCGCAGGCCCCGCCGCTGCCGGGTGGGCCCTCGCGCGGGCGGGTCCGCACGGTGCCCGTCGAGGAGCACCAGGTGCAGGGACCGGTCGAGATCGCGCTGCACCGGCACCTGCGTGCCGCCTGACCGGCGGGGCTAGAGGGTCCGCAGCGTCATGCCCGCCTCGCGCAGGCGCCGCACGAGCACGTCGCCCATCGCCGTGGCGGGGGTCAGCACGCCCGCCCGGTCGGGCAGGTCGTCGCGGTCGAGCACGAGCGCGAGCGCCGACTCCCCCAGCATGCGCGCGGTGGAGGCGTAGCCCGGGTCACCCTGGGACCGGACCTGCGCCTGCACGAGCCGGCCGGTGCTCGTGCGGCTGTGCAGCCGCACCGCGAAGAAGCCCTCGTCCATCGCCTCCTGGTCCGGTCCGGAGCCCGCGCCCGGCAGGGCCCGGTCCAGGACGAGGTCGAGCAGGCGGCGGGTCGGCGGGAGCGCGGCCAGCGCCGCCACCCCGCCCGTGCCGAGCGCGACCCCCGTCGCCCCGACCGCACCCGTCAGCCGTCCCGGCACCCCGACCGACTCCCGGTAGGTGAACCCCCGGCCGTACGACCAGCCCGTGAGCGCGTTGGAGCGGCGCACCACCCGGCTGTTGACCACGTGCATGACGAACGGCGCGAGCCAGCGGCCGGCGTCGGCGTCCCAGCGGACCCCGACCGGGTCGCGGCCGTCACCGGCGCCGTCGACCGTGCGGTCCGGCTCGCGCGCCCGGTCCGGGCTCAGCGCGTACGGGTCGGTGAGCACGCGGCGCGCGGCGGGGTCCTCGACCGCGCGGGCGAGCATGCCGCGGGCGCTGGCCACGGTGCCGCCGCTGAGCCCGCCGCGGGCGCCGGGCAGCACGTAGGCCGTCGCACCCAGCTCGCCGAGGCCGTGCTCGCGCGCGGTCGTCGCCAGCAGGTGCACCCCCAGGTCGGAGGGGACCGAGTCGAACCCGCACGCGTGCACGACCCGCGCCCCGGTGCGTTCGGCGTCGGCGTGGCAGGCGTCGATGCTCGCCCGCATGAACAGCACCTCGCCGGTGAGGTCGACGTAGTCGGTGCCCGCCGCCGCGCACGCCCGCACCAGCGGAAGGCCGTGCTGCTCGTACGGGCCCACCGTGGTCACGACCACCTGCGCCCGGGCCGCGAGCGCCGCGACGTCGTCGTCGTCGGCGCTGTCGGTGCGCAGCAGCGGCCAGTCGGCCGCGCGCGGGCCGAGCCCGTCGCGGACCTCGGCGAGCCGGTCCTCGGACCGCCCCGACAGCCCCACCGACACCCCGGCCGGCGCGGCCTCGGCCAGGTAGCGCGCCACCAGGCGGCCGGTGAACCCCGTCGCCCCGTGGACGACGACGTCGATGTCCCTGCTGCTGCTCACCACCCCCGCACCGTACGGGCCCCGACCGCCGGCGCCAGGTGTGGCCGACCCGGCCGCCCTGGTCCTACGTTCCCGCCATGACCTTCAACCGTGGCGGCAGCTTCGAGGGCGGTCGCGTGCGCAGCCGCCGCGGCGGGGCGGGGGCCGTGGCCGGCGGGGGCGTCGGCCTCGTCGCGATCATCGGGTTCCTGATCTACACGTTCACCGGCGTGGACCCGACGCCGGTCCTGCAGGGCGCCGCGGGCGGCGGGCAGCCGGCGGAGCAGGAGTCCAGCGTCGGGCAGTGCACCGCCGAGCAGGCCAACACCGACCAGCGGTGCCGCCTGTCGGCCACGGTGCAGTCCCTCGACGCCTACGGGGGCGGGCTGTTCGCCGACCGCGGCGCCGAGCTGCCGCTGCCGGAGGTGGTGGAGTTCCGGGACTCCACCCGCTCCGGCTGCGGGGTCGCCAGCGCCGCGACCGGACCGTTCTACTGCCC
>NZ_JBQGCX010001341.1:0-5071 GCF_052038725.1 Actinosynnema sp. | reverse complement strand
CCACGACCTCTTGCCACGAGCCCCCATACCCAGGAGCGCCGGGCGGGAATCGTGGGGGACGCCTCGCGATCGGGCGGTCACATAACGCGCGTGATGGTTCCGAGATCGGTCACAGGCGGTTACCGAAGGGTAGGAACGCCTTCCCGAAGCCCGCCGAACGGTCACAGTGGTCGGTCACGCCCCCACGTGATTCGGAATCGCCCGAGGTCACGGGCCCCTCGCCACAACCCTCACCACTTTCCGCAATCAAGCGGTCACAAAGGGTTGCACAGATCACTCCGAAGGACGAAGTGCGGCCGGAGCGGGCTCCGTTGCACCCCGCAGCGCCGGGGATACGTGATTCGGGTCACCAACTTTTGACCATTGACATGAGGGTGATTCACGTGTCGGTAGGCCCTTTCACCCAAAAAGGGGACATAAAGGGTCGCCCCATAGTGCCTGCAAGCGCCAGGTTTGCTCACTCTCCAGTCACGGGCCGTCACAGATCTGTATTCCTGTCCTCCGCTCGGCCGCAATTCGGTAGACAGGGGGACGGGGGATTGCCCTCGGGGCTCCGGCCCCGTTACTGTCCCCCGGTCCGTTGTCACAGTCTGGTCACGACCAGGACAAGGAGTCGGTTCCCCGACCGGCTCACCGGGATCCCCCGCCCGGAGTCCTCGACCCGACTCCCCGAAGACGGAAGGCCTGGTCTTGTCTCGACACCGCTCCCCCGGCGGCAGTACTGACAGCGCAGTCATCGACGAAGCCGTCGACCGCGCATCCACCCGTGAGGTGAGCACGCACCGGCTGCCGCCGCCGCCGTCCTCGCTGCGTGGCCGCGTCGTGGTCGCCGCCGTCGCGGTCGGCGCGTTCGCCGCCGCAGGCGCCGCGCAGACCGTGCAGGCGCTGGGCGGCCCCTCGCAGTCCGCCTCCGACGAGGTCGTCCCGCTGGCCGCCTCGGCTGCCGACGGCGCCGCCGCGTTCGGCGTCGGCGGCGACGAGGCCCCGGCCGCGCCGCAGATCATCCCGGTCGCGAAGACGGTCGACGCCGCCTCCGAGGCGCAGAAGCTCGCCAAGAGCCAGCAGATCGTCGAGCAGCGCGAGGCCGCCGAGGCCGAGCGCCTGCGCCCCAAGTTCGTCTCCCCCGCCCAGGGCACCTTCACCTCCGGGTACGGCGGTCGCTGGGGCACCGTGCACTACGGCATCGACATCGCGGGCCCCACGGGCACCCCGATCCTGTCCGCCGCCGACGGCACGATCCTGGAGGCGGGCACCGCGAGCGGCTTCGGCCTGTGGGTGCGCGTGCTGCACGACACCGGCGAGGTCACCGTCTACGGCCACGTCGACAGCTACAGCGTGGTCAAGGGCCAGCGGGTCAAGGCGGGCGAGCAGATCGCGCGCATGGGCAACCGCGGCGTCTCCACCGGCACCCACCTGCACTTCGAGGTCTGGGAGTCGGACGGCGGGCTCAAGCTGAACCCGCAGACCTGGCTCAACGCGCGCGGAATCGTGGTCTGACCGAGGGCCGACCGGCGGGCCGCGAGGCCCGCTCGACCCGCTCCGGCGCCATCCCGACCAGCGCCGAGCACCCGAGCACGGGCCAGGCCGCTGGGCGACCGCTGTGGTGCAGGACCGCGCCGTCGCCCCTGAGCACCCGCAGCCCCGCTCCCGGCGCGCCCTCGCGGGCACTCCGCTGCACCGGCACGAGCGGCGGCAGGGCGAGCGCGTCCCGGTCCTGGCCGCGCTCCGCGTGCGCCTGCTCCTGGCGACCGCCCAGGGCGAGCTGGGGCTGAGCGAGCTGCGTCTGGCCGAACTGCGTCTGGCCGAGCTGGGCCTGAGCGAGCTGGCTCTGGGCCGCCGGGGACTGGGCCGGCTGGGCCTGGGTGACGTGGGACTGCCCGGCTGCGCGCTGCTCCACTGAAGAACTCCTTCGCTCGCGTGCTGTTCCACCAAGATCGACGCGCGGAGGCGCCACCCGGTTGCCCTCGGTGACCCCACCGATCGCCCGCACGACGCGCCTGCCGCCCCAGACCGTCCAGGAGCCCCCCGAGCCCCCGTCCGGCCCTTCGGCGTCCAGGACGGCGCTCTCACCCCGCTGTGCCGCCCTCACGGGCCACGAACGGGCTTCCTCCGCCGAACGGGTGACCTGACGACGCGCGCTCCCCTCGCGCGCACCGCCCGAACCAGTGCGCTCAGCTAAGCAGAGGGGTCTGACAATTCCGGGCCGCGCGAGGTGGCAGGACGGGTGCGGAACGGGTGCGCGGCCCCTGACCTGCGCCGGAACCGGCCTCAGCGCCCCGCGCTCGGCCCGGAGAGCGCGACGGCCGGGTCGCGCTCGCGACCCGGCCGTCCCCCCACTGCCCCCGTGCACATCCCCCACCCCCCGCGGTCCGCTCCCCCGCGACCCCACCGGCGTCACCAACGGCCCCCGTCGTCCCGCTCGTGACACCTAGGAAGACGCCCGTGCCCGACCGCGGTTGCGCGCGCGTCCGGAAGAAACCCGAAAAAAGCGGGGACCCGGCCGCCGCAGCGACCGGGTCCCGCGAGAACCGCAGCTCAGAGCTTGGTCATCGGCACGCTGCCGATCAGCATCAGCCGGACCTTGCCCGAGGAGCCGAAGTCGATGGTGGCCGTCGCGCGCGGTCCGCCCACGCCGTCCACGGACACCACGCTGCCCAGCCCGTACTTGTCGTGCGTGACCCGGTCGCCGACCTCCAGCTTCAGCGAGGGCCCGCTCTGCATCCCCTTGGCCGTCCCGGACCGGGTGCCGAAGGTGCTCGTCGCGCCGCCCCTGCTGCCGCTCCACGTGGTCTGCGCGGCCGGGCCGGACCGGCGCGGCTCGGCGCGCTTCCACTCCAGCAGGTCGGCCGGGATCTCGTCCAGGAAGCGCGACGCCGGGTTGGCGGCGGGCTGGCCCCACGCCGAGCGCACCAGCGCCCGCGACAGGTACAGCCGCTGCTGGGCGCGCGTGATGCCCACGTACGCGAGCCTGCGCTCCTCGGACAGCTCGGCCGGGTCGCCCAGCGCGCGGGTGTGCGGGAAGATCCCGTCCTCCCAGCCCGTGCAGAACACGACCGGGTACTCCAGGCCCTTCGCGGTGTGCAGCGTCATCAGGGTGACCACGCCGTCGCTCTCGGCGTCCGGCACCTGGTCGGCGTCGGCGACCAGCGACACCCGCTCCAGGAAGGCGTCCAGCGACCCGGCGACCGGCTGGCCGGGGTCGGGCTCGGGCGCGGGCTCGCCATCGGGCTCCACCGCGCTCAGCTCGCCGAACTCGCGGGCCACGGTCACCAGCTCGTTCAGGTTCTCCACGCGGGTGTGGTCCTGCGGGTCGTCGCTGGCCTCCAGCTCGGCCCGGTAGGCGGTGCGGTCCAGCACCTCCTCCAGCACGGACGCCACGTCGTCGCCGCGCTCGACCCCGGCCCGCAGCTCGTCCAGCAGCTCGACGAACCCGCTGATGGCGCGCTGGGAGCGCGGGTTGAGCAGCGGCACCTTCCCCGCGACGGCGGCGCGCAGCGCGGTGGCGAAGCTGACCCGCTCCCGCTCGGCGTAGGTGGCCACGCACGCCTCGGCCCGGTCGCCGATGCCGCGCTTGGGCACGTTCAGCACCCGGCGCAGCGAGACGGTGTCGTCCGGGTTGGACAGCACCCGCAGGTAGGCCAGGGCGTCGCGGACCTCGCGCCGCTCGTAGAACCGGACGCCGCCGACGACCTTGTAGGGCAGGCCGAGGCGGATGAAGATCTCCTCGAACACGCGCGACTGGTTGTTGGTCCGGTAGAACACGGCGATCTCGCCGTTGTTCGCGTCGCCGCCGTCGACCAGCCGGTCGATCTCGCGGGCCACGAACGCGGCCTCGTCGTGCTCGTTGTCCGCGACGTACCCAACGATCTTCTCGCCGTCGCCGAGGTCGCTCCACAGCCGCTTGTCGCGCCGGTCCGGGTTGCGCGAGATGACCGCGTTCGCGGCGGTCAGGATGGTCTGGGTCGAGCGGTAGTTCTGCTCCAGCAGGACCGTGGTGGCCTGCGGGTAGTCGCGCTCGAACTCCACGATGTTGCGGATCGTGGCGCCCCGGAAGGCGTAGATGGACTGGTCGGCGTCGCCGACCACGCACAGCTCGGCGGGCGGCACGCCGTCCGAGCCGGTGCCGACCAGCTCGCGCACCAGCGTGTACTGGGCGTGGTTGGTGTCCTGGTACTCGTCGACCAGCACGTGCCGGAACCGGCGGTGGTAGTGCTCGGCCACGGCCGGGTTGCCCTGGAGGAGCTCGACCGTGCGCATGATCAGGTCGTCGAAGTCCATCGAGTTCGACTCGACCAGCCTGCGCTGGTAGGCGCCGTAGACCTCGGCGACCCGGCGCTCCAGGTCGTTGCCCGCCACCTCGGCGGCGTGCGCGGGGCCGACCAGCTCGTTCTTCAGGTTCGAGATGTGGATGGCCAGCGTGCGCGCCGGGTAGCGCTTGGGGTCGAGGTCCAGGTCGCGGGCGACCAGGGTGATGAGGCGGCGGGTGTCGTCCGAGTCGTAGATCGAGAAGCTGGACGAGATGCCGAGGGCCTTGTGCTCCCGGCGCACCAGGCGCACGCACATCGAGTGGAAGGTCGACACCCACATCGAGCGGGCGCGCGGGCCGACGAGGTCGGCGACGCGCTCCTTCATCTCGGCGGCGGCCTTGTTGGTGAAGGTGATGGCCATGATCTCGCCTGGGTGCGCGCCGCGCTCGGCGAGCAGGTGGGCGATGCGGCGGGTGAGCACGCGCGTCTTCCCGGACCCCGCGCCCGCGACGACGAGGAGTGGGGAACCCGCGTGCTCCACCGCCCTGCGCTGCGCCGGGTTGAGCCCGTCGAGCAGCGACGCGGAACCGGAAGAGGGGGGACTTGAGGGCAAGTCGAACAAGGCGCTCATCGTGGACCCACGGTACCGCCTGCCCACGTCACACCCGTGTCCCGCGCCGCTGTGGCATGATGGCGTTGTGCTCGCGGCTGCATTCTCCTTTTACTACGGGACCCGGACTCCGGCTCCCGTGGACCGCTAGCGCGCTCAATCCACCACGAAGCCCCGGAGTCCACAGGTCTCCGGGGCTTCGTCGTTCCGGGGC
>NZ_JBQGCX010001340.1:0-3557 GCF_052038725.1 Actinosynnema sp. | reverse complement strand
CGACCGGGTGATCGTGGTGAAGTCCGCGAACCTGACCTTGATCGACACCGTCCGCCCGCGCAGGCCCTTCGCGCGCAGCGACGCCGCCGTCCGCTCGGACAGCCGCAGCAGCTCCAGCTTCAGCACCGCGCGGTCGAAGTGGTCGACCTCGAAGGTCTCCTCGGCGCCGATCGACTTCTCCCTGGTGTACGGCACCACGGGACGGTCGTCGTGGCCGCGCGCCAAGGCGTGCAGGTGCTCGGCCAGCGCGACGCCGACCGCCTTGCGCAGCCGCAGCGGCGGGGCCGCCGCCACGTCCCCGACCGTCTCCAGCCCCAACCGGTCCAGCTGCTCGGCGGTGCGCTTGCCCACGCCCCACAGCGCCCCCACCGGCAGCGGGTGCAGGAACTCCAGCGCCCGGTCCTTCGGCACCACCATCAGGCCGTCCGGCTTGCACATGCCCGAGGACAGCTTCGCCAGGAACTTCGTCGACGCCACCCCGACGGAGCATGTGATGCCGTGCTCCCGCTCCACGTCGACCCGCACCCGCGCGGCGATCTCGGCGGGCGTGGCCTTGAGCCTGCGCAGCGCGCCGCCCACGTCCAGGAACGCCTCGTCCAGGCTCAGCGGCTCGACCAGCGGCGTGACCTGGCGGAACAGCTCCATGACGCCCCGCGAGACGTCCCGGTACTTGGTGAAGTCCGGCGGCAGGAACACCGCGTGCGGGGCGAGCCGCTTGGCGTGCGCGGTGGGCATGGCGGAGCGGACGCCGAACTCGCGGGCCAGGTAGTTCGCCGACGCCACCACGCCCCGGTGCGCGGTGCCGCCGACCACGACCGGCAGGCGGGCCAGCTCCGGCCGGTCGCGGATCTCGACCGACGCGTAGAAGGCGTCCATGTCCACGTGCAGCATCCGGCAGCCCGCGTCGTCCGGGACGTCCCCCTCGCGCACGCGGAACCGCTCGACCAGCCCCTTGGGCAGGTTGGCGCTGCGCCCCACGGAACACCCCTCCGCCCACCCCGAGACTCGAACTGCTGTTCGACAGGTTAGTCGATCCGGTAGACGCGGCGCGCGTTGCCGCCGCTCACCATCCGGGTGATCCGCACGGCGTCTTCATCCGAAAGAGCACCGCTGGTGAGCTTGCCCCGCAGGACCTCCGACAACCCCCGCCGGAACAGCAGCGCGCCCAGGTAATGCAGCTCCGCCAGCGCGCAGGCGTCCGACGAGTAGAGGAACTTCCCGCAAGGCACCAGCTCCAGAGCCTCGGCGAGCACCGCGGCGGCCCGGTCGCCCACCCCGTGCGTGGCCAGCCCGAGGTCCGCGCAGACGTGCGGGAACACCTGCGCGAGGTACCCGGCGGTCCGGTGGAACGGGTAGTTGTGCAGCAGCAGCACCGGGACCCCGAGCGGCTGGACCGCCCGCAGCAGCGGGGTGAGCAGCGCCGGGTCGGCCCGGTGCAGGTCGAGGTCCGAGTCGCCGTAGCCGGCGTGGAACTGCACCGGCAGCCCGCGCTCCAGCGCCTCCCACACCAGGAACCGGGACAGCACCGGGTCCGCGCACCGCCCGGACCCCGAGGTCAGCCAGCGGGAAGCCGCCCGCACCACCTCGGCGTCCGACGGCCGCGCCGGATCGAGGTCGAGCCCCACCCGGTAGGCCGCGATCGACTTGGCCGCCACCGACCGGGAGCGCTCCAGCGCCGAGCGCACCCGGTCCGGGAATCCCGCCGCGCCCTCCCCCACCCCCAGCACGGCCAGCCGCTCCAACCGCAGCACGTCCAGCGAGCGCCCGTCGAACGCCGAGGGGTCGACCAGCTCGCCGGGCAGCCCGGCGTCGACCAGGAACACCTCCACCCCGGCCGCCCCGATGAACCGCCGGTTGACCTCGTCCGCCCCCAGCTCGGCCCGCCGCTCCAGGTAGGCGTCCGGGGAGGCGTGCGGCGGCAGGTCCAGCACGGGCGCGCACCACCGCCGCACCGCGAACCCCACCGCCGTGTCGAACAGGCTCGTCCCCGGCGCCGCGGCCGGAGCCTCCGTCAGGCGCGCCTCGAACGCCCGCCGGTCCAGCTCCCCGTCGAGCACCCCGTGGCAGTGGTGGTCGATCAATGGGGTGGTCTCGACCACCGCGAGCGGCGTTTCCACTTGTCGCACCCTAATCGCGCCCGGTAGCCAACGCCCCCATGGACGCAGCCGAGCGGGAGCACCGCAGGGACCGCGCTTCGGGCGTGGTGGACGAGCTGGGCAGGCGCGGCGTGGTCGCCGTGGCGATCACCTGGGTGGACCACAGCGGCATCACGCGGGTGAAGTCGGTGCCGGTGGCCCGCCTGCCGTGGGCCGCCGCCGAGGGCCTGGGGTCGGCCGAGGTGTTCGACGCCTTCCTGCTCGACGACAGCATCGTGGCGGGCAGGCACGCGGGCGGCCCGGACGGCGACCTGCGCCTGCACCCGGACCTGGACCGCCTGGTGGTGCTGGCCGGTCAGCCCGGCTGGGCGTGGGCGCCCGCCGACCGGCACGCCCAGACCGGCGAGCGGCACCCGCAGGACGAGCGCGGTTTCGCGCGGGTGATGACCGAGCGGCTCGCCGAGCGGGGCTACCGGCTCAAGGCCGGGTTCGAGGTCGAGTGGGCGCTCGGGGCGAGGACCGACGACTTCGCGCCGGTCACGACCGCGCCCGCCTACGGCCACGCCAGGCAGGTCGAGCTGTCCGACTACTCGGCCGAGCTGCTGTCGGCGCTGGCCGAGCAGCGGGTGGACGTGCTCCAGTTCCACCCCGAGTACGCGCCGGGCCAGTTCGAGCTGTCCACCGCGCCGGAGGAGCCGGTGGCGGCGGCGGACACGGCGGTGCTGGTGCGCGAGACCGTGCGCGCGGTGTCGGCCAGGCACGGGATGCGGGTGTCGTTCTCGCCGAAGGTGGTCGCGGGCGGCGTCGGCAACGGCGGGCACCTGCACACGAGCCTGTGGCGGGACGGCCGCCCGCTGCTGTCCGGCGGGAGCGGCCGGTTCGGGCTCGCGCCGGAGGCGGAGGCGTTCTACGCGGGCGTGCTGCGCAGGCTGCCCGCGCTGTGCGCGATCGGCGCGCCGTCGGTGGCCAGCTACCTGCGGCTGGTGCCGTCGCGCTGGTCGGGCCCGTTCGCGGCGTGGGGCCTGGAGAACCGGGAGGCCGCGATGCGGCTGGTGCGCGGCCGGTCGGTGGAGGTCAAGTGCTTCGACCTGACCGCCAACCCGTACCTGCTGCTCGGCGCGGTGCTCGCGGCGGGCGAGGCGGGGCTGGCCGAGGGCGGCGGGCTGCCGGAACCGGTGGTGGGCAACCCGGCGGATCACCCGGACGCGCCGAGGTTGCCGACCTCGCTGGGCGAGGCGGTCGCGGCGTTCGAGGCCGACGCGGCGCTCACCGCGGCGATGGGCCGGGAGTTCGCGGCGACCGTGGCCGACGTGCGGCGCGGCGAGATCGCCCTGTTCGAGGGCGTCGACGAGGAGGAGGTGGCGCGGGGGCGCCGGCGGGGGGCCCCGGGGCCGCCCCGCGGCGCCCGCCCCCCCCCGGGGGGGGGCGGCCCCACATCTTAAGCGTTTGGGGGGCCCCCGG
>NZ_JBQGCX010001339.1:0-3680 GCF_052038725.1 Actinosynnema sp. | reverse complement strand
CGCGCACGTCGACCCCGTCGGGCCGGTAGGAGATCGTCACGGCCACCTGGGCGCCGGGGGCGTGCTTGCGCGCGTTCGTCAACGACTCCTGCACCACCCGGTACGCGGTGCGCAGGACCGTCGGCTCGATCCGGCCGGGGTCGCCGTCGACGTGGCACGAGACCGACTCGCCGACCGCGCGCGCCTCGGCGACCAGCGCCCTCGGGTCGGGCGCGGGCGGGCGCTCGGGGCAGGCGGGCCGCGCGGGGCCGCCCACCGGCTGACCGCCCACCGGTGAACCGCCCACCGGCGTCCCGTCCGCGCCCCGGAGCACCCCGAGCAGGTCCCGCAGCTCGGCCAGCGCGCCGACGCCCGCGAGCCGGATGTCCTCGGCGGCGGCGCGCGCGGCGGGATCGGTCGACCCGACGCCCAGCGCGCCGGCGTGCAGCACCACCAGCGTGAGCCGGTGGGTGACCACGTCGTGCATCTCCTCGGCGAGCCGCCGCCGCTCCCGCGCCGCGGCCCGCTCGGCGAGCAGCAGCCGCTCGCGCTCGGCCCGCTCGGCCCGCTCCCGCAGCGAGTCCACCAGCTCCCGGCGGGCCCGCAGGTAGAGCGCGGCCAGCGCGGGCAGCACCGTGTTGACGACACCGAGCGGGGTGCTCTCCCAGCTCGGGTCCCACGGACTGGTTCCCAGCACGGCGAGCGCCCCGATCAGCGCGAACGCGCGACGCCGGTCGGTCAGCCGGACCAGGTTCACCACGATCGCGGGCGTGGCGTGCGGCAGCACCGCGCGCGTCGCGGGGTCCACCGGGGTGAGCAGGCCGGGGGCGAGCTCGGCCGAGCCGAGCGCGAGCGCCGCGACGGTCAGCGCCCAGCACGCGACCGGCACGGGGTGGCGGGCCAGGAGCAGCAGCGACGCGTCCACCGACAGGTGCAGGAGCAGCCCGGCGTGCGGCCCGGCCCACCCGGTGGTCGGCGGGCCCGCGCCGTGGACGGCCAGGTCGAGCGCCCCGAAGAGCACGGCCGCGAGCACCAGCCACGGCAGGTCACGCCGGTTCTCCCTCACCCCGGTCACGGTAGAGCCGATCGGGCCCGGTTCCGGGCGGCGCGCAACTTTGGTGGACCGGGGTGTCCACCTCCTCGGCTCACCGGGTGGCGGCGCGGCGCGGTGCACTCGGAGCCATGGCGAAGACGGGGATGTCCAGGCGGACGGCGTTGCGGGCCGGAGCGGTCGCGGGCGGGGCGGCGCTGGCCGGGGGTGGTGCGGCCGGGCGGTCGCGGGGCGGGGTGACGACGTTCGTGGTGGTCACCGGGGCGAGCGGCGCGCCCGGCGGGATCGACGCGCTGTCGCTGCGCGGGCACCGCACCGTCGGGGTGCCGCTGCCGGGGCACCGCGCCACCGACGCCCAGTTCGCGCTCGACCACCAGTGCCCGCAGGACCCGGCGTCGCTGGCGACCAGGCCGTCGCCGCTGGCGGGGATCGGGCTGGACGACTACGCCGAGGCCGCGATCCGGGTGGTCCGCGCGGTCTCGGGGTTCGGCCCGGTGGTGCTCTACGGCGGCAGCATGGGCGGCGCGGTGCTGAACCGGGTGGGCAGTGCCGTGCCGCACCTGGTCGACCGGCTCGTCTACGACACCGCGTTCTGCTGCGTGGACCTGGCGTGCCCGGAGGACTACCTGGCCACCCCGGAGGGCTCGACGAGCCTGGCGGGCGCGCTGGCCGCCCTGGTGGTGGCCGACCCGGCGGTGATCGGCGCGGTGCGGGTGAACTACCGCACCGCCGACCGTGAGGCCCTGGCCGGGCTGAAGGAGCTGCTGATGGCGGGCGCGGACGACGCGGAGTTCTACGGGGCGCTCGCGCATTTGCACCCCGACGAGTCGCTGACGGTGGGCCGGGAGGACTCGCGGGTGCGGGCGGACACCTGGGGGCGCGTCCCGCGCACGTTCATCCGGCACACCGAGGACCGGATGATCCCGCTCGCGCTCCAGGACCGGATGATCGCCGAGGCCGACCGGGCGACCCCGCGCAACCGGTTCGACGTGCGGACCGTGCGGGCGGGGCACCACGCGACCGAGGAGGAGTTCCGCCGGATCGTGGACGTGCTGGACGGGCTGCCGGAGTGCCGCCGCTGAGCTCCCGCGGTGGGGGCCGGGGGCGGGGCGCGTCGACGTCGGGCGGGGGCGGCCCCGCCCGACGCGCGGCGTCAGTGGACGCGACCGAGCCGCCCCCTGCCCAGGCGCAGCAGGATGAGCGCGAGGTCGCGCCCCTCGGAGCCCAGGGCGCGGAAGCGGGCCAGGACGGCCAGCTCGCGGTTGTAGACGATCTTGGTGCCGCCCGCGGAGACCCTGGCCGCGCCGATGGTGCGCGAGACCGCCGTGCGGCGTTGGATGAGGCGGAGTATCTGGTCGTCCAGGTGGTCGATCTCGTCGCGCAGGGCCGGGATGTCGTCAGCGCTCAACTCGGGTGCGGCCGTCGTGTCGTGGTCGCTGTTCGTCGCGGTCATGGCTCGTCCTCAGGCGTGGTCGGCGGCGGCGCGAGCCGGGGTGCGGCCCGGCCCGCGCCACTGCTCATGGTTTGCGTGCGATGACGACGCCGTTGGCCGCGGGCGCGGCGAACGGGCGGACCTCCACGTCGGTGAAGCCGACCTCGCGCAGCCAGTCGCCGTACTCCTGCGCGGTGTAGTTGCGCCCCTCGGTCTCCACGAGCATCGACAGGCTCATCAGGGTGGCGTCGAGGGGGCCGTCCTTGGTGTCGTCCACCAGCAGTTCGCTGATCATGATCTGGCCGCCGGGGCGCACCGCGTCGAAGCACGCGCGCAGGATCGCGCGGCACTGCTCCTCGTCCCAGTCGTGCAGGATCATCGACAGCATCACCAGGTCCTGCCCGGTGGGCAGCGCGTCGGCGAAGAAGTCGCCCCTGGCGAAGGAGATCCGGTCGGACAGGCCGGCCTGCTCCACCTTCTTCGCCGTCAGGTCGCACACGAACGGCAGGTCGAAGATGGTGGTGCGCAGGTCGGGGTAGGCGCGGGACAGCTCGATGGCGTAGGCGCCGCCACCGCCGCCCACGTCCAGGAGGGTGTCCACACCGGACAGGTCGACCGTCTGCCCGAGCACCCGCGCGGTGGGCTTCGAGATCGCGCTCATCCCCTCCCAGAACGACTCCACCATCAGGGTGTCGTCCGAGGCGAACAGCGAGTCCTGCTTCTCCGGGTCCCACGCGGTGGGGCGGTTGGTGCGCATCGCCTCGTCCAGCCGGAGCCAGCCGGGGTAGTCGTGGCGGGAGACAATCTCCACCCAGCCGCCCATGTAGTCCTCGGCTGCGCGCAGCAGGTATCGCGTGGTCATCTCCGTGTTGCGGTAGCCCGCCCCGCTGCGCTCCAGGAGGCCGAGCGCGGCGCACGCGGTGACGAGCTGCTCGACGGGGCGCTCGTGCAGCTCCAGCCGCGAGGCCAGCTCGGCGCTGGTCATGCCCGGCCGCTCGGCGAAGTGCTCGAACACCTCGCGCTCGTGCGCGGTCACCAGGGTCTGGGACACCCACAGGCCGTACACCATGTTCATGATGGGCATGGCCGGGACGGAATTGCGGACGGACGTCATAAGGGCTGGCCTTTCTGGGCTGGAGTGGTGGGCGTCCCGGCGGGGGGGGGGGGGGGGGTCGCCCCCCCCCCGCGGGGGGGGGCGCCGACCCCCGGCGCCGCGCC
>NZ_JBQGCX010001338.1:0-8354 GCF_052038725.1 Actinosynnema sp. | reverse complement strand
ACCACCCGAGCGGGGGCGCCGTGCTCTGATCTCCCGGCCCGGAGGCCGGGAGATCACAACTTCACTCCGCCGGCGCGTCCTCAGCCGGGGCGTCCGCCAGATCGTCGTTCTCGTGCTTGATCGGACGGGTCTTCGTGGTCTTGTGCGGGGCCAGCACCATGATCATGTTGCGGCCGTCCTGCTTCGGGTTCGACTCCACGAAACCGAGCTCCGCGACGTCCTCGGCCAACCGCTGGAGCAGCCGGTAGCCCAGCTCGGGCCGGGACTGCTCTCGGCCACGGAACATGATGGTCACCTTGACCTTGTTCCCCTGACCCAGGAAGCGGGCCACGTGGCCCTTCTTCGTCTGGTAGTCGTGGGGATCGATCTTCGGGCGGAGCTTCTGCTCCTTGATGACCGTGAGCTGCTGGTTGCGCCGGGACTCGCGGGCCTTCTGCGCGGACTCGTACTTGTACTTGCCGTAGTCCATGAGCTTGCAGACGGGCGGGCGAGCCTGCGCGGCGACCTCGACGAGGTCGAGGTCCGATTCCTGTGCGAGTCGGAGCGCGTCCTCGATGCGAACGATCCCGACCTGCTCACCGTTCGGCCCGACCAGACGAACCTCGGGCACGCGGATGCGGTCGTTGATGCGCGGCTCGGTGCTCACGGGAGCACCTCGGTTCGAGGGACTTGTCATGCACGTCCTTTGCGACTCGTTGTGCGCCAAAAGACAAGAGGCCCCACGCTTTGCCCAGCGTGAGGCCCGCTCTTCCGACCGATCGCACAACGACAGGGCGCAGTCCACCCTGCGAGGGACCGGACCCGGCCACCTGCCACGAGGGCGGCGGACGCGGGTGGGAGCGGGGCTCCACTTGCCGTTCCCGCACGTGCGGGAACTGGTCGCGTCGAACATCGTAGCAGATCGCTTGTCAACCCCCGAACCGGCGGCGCCCGGAGGCGGGTTGCGACAATGTCGGGGTGACCGACCTGCCTGACGACAACGTCCGCGACCTGCACGACGTCCCCAGCATCGAGGTGATCAGCAAGGCCTCGGTCATGCTGCTCTCCGCCGCCGCCGAGCGCCTCGGCCTGGCCGACGAGGACCCGGACAACAGCCCCCGCCGCGACCTGGACGAGGCCCGGAGGCTGATCACCGCGCTGGCCGGCCTGGTGACCGCCTCCGCCGAGTACCTCGGCCCGCACGCGGGTCCCCTGCGCGACGGCCTCCAGTCCGTGCAGCGGGCGTTCCGCGAGGCGTCGGCGTTCCCGGACGAGCCCGGCAAGGGCCCCGGCGAGAAGTTCACCGGCCCGGTCTACTGACCCCCTCCCCCGCCGCTGCCGCGTCACCCCCGTGACGCGGGGAGGCGGGACGGTCGCGCGAGCGGCCCACCACCTGTCCCGCCCGGCGCCGAGGCGCGGGCGCCCCCGGTCGCACCGGCGGACGCCCGCGCCACCCACCCGTTCGGGGTCAGTCCCCCTCGGCGCCGCGCTTGGCGCGCCCCTTCCCACCCCGCCCCGCCTTGACGCGGGGCCGCACCCCGGACGAGCGCAGCTGCCTGGCCGCGAGCTGGGCGATGATCTCCGGGTCCTGCCTGCGCCACCCCTCCAGCGGGTCGCCGTCGAACGCGGCGAGCTGGCGCAGGTCCAGGTTGTTGAGCGCGTGCAGCGCGAGCAGGTCCTCGCGCCCGGCGTCGCGCAGCCTGCGGGCGGCCGTGGCGCGGCGGGCGAACCGGTAGCGCAGCGGCAGCCAGGTGATCAGCAGGAACGCGACCGGCAGCGCGACGAACGCGACGGCGAGCCAGAGCGCGGTGGTCTCGACGGCCTCGATCTGCGCCTGCCCGGCCCCGACGACGGAGGTCCCGGCGTCCTGCCCGCGCTGGAGCGCGGAGGCGAGGTCGTCGCCGACGAGCGGCATCCGGCGCGCCCGGTCCGCGGCGTCGCGGAAGGTGTCGCCGAGCCCCTGACCGGCGCCGACCAGCTCCTCGCCGGTCGTCCGCAGGGACAGCACGGCCTCGCGCACGCCCAGCGCGAAGTCGATCCAGAACCAGGTCCAGGCGACGGCGACCAGGTCGGCGGCGAGCTGGAGGGCAAAGCGGTCGGGCCGGTCCGAGTACCACTTCATGCGCGCAGGGATACCAGCTCGCACCGACGCGTGACACCCCCTCGGGCGAACCTCCCCCTTCGGCCGCCCACCGCGTGGGACGGCCGGTCACCGAGCCCCGCCGAGAGCCGGGCGAGTGGTCTGTTCACCCGGTCAACGGCGCACGTCCCCGCACCTACCTGCGCCTTTCCCGCCCGACCGCCCCCGGCGGTCTACTGTCCCCCCGTGGCCACACCGCTGGGCGACCTGCTGCGTCACCACCGGACCCGCGCGGGCCTGACCCAGGAGGACCTCGCCGAGGGCTCCGGCGTCAGCGTGCGCGCGATCAGCGACGTGGAGCGCGGCCGGGCCAGGGGCCCGCAACGGCGCACCGTCGCCGCGCTGGCCGACGTGCTCGGGCTGGACGGCGCGGACCGCTCCGAGCTGCTCGCCGCCGCCCAGCGCGGCCGGGCCAGGGCCACCCGCTCCCCCGGCCCCCGCGCGCGCCCGCCGGACCTGCCCGACCGCGCGGGCCGCGCGGACGAGCTGGCCGCGATCCGCGCCGCCGCCGCGCGGGCCAGGGGCACCGAGGTGGTCGCCGTGCACGGCGCCCCCGGCTCCGGCAAGACCAGCCTGGTCGTGCGCGCCGCCCACGAGCTGGCCGCCTCCCACCCCGGCGGCTGCTTCTTCTTCGCCCTGCGCGGCGTCGACGCGACGCCCGTGCGGCCGGACGAGGTGACCCGGCGGGTGCTGGTGGCGCTGGGCGAGGACCCGCCGCACTCGGAGGCCGAGCGCACCGACCGGTACCGGGCGCTGCTGCGGGAGCGCTCGACCGTGCTGGTGCTGGACAACGCGCTCGACGAGGCCCAGGTCCGCCCGCTGCTGGCCGAGGGCGCGCGCTCCCTGGTGCTGATCACCTCCCGCCAGGTCCTCGGCGGCCTGGAGGGGGTGACCCGGATCGGCCTTGACGTGCTGCGCGAGTCCGAGTCGACCGGGCTGCTGGCCGCCGTCGCGGGCGAGGCGCGGACCAGCGCGGAGCCCGAGGCCACCCTGGCGGTCGCCCGGCTGTGCGGCAACCTGCCGCTGGCGCTGCGGATCGCGGGGAACCGCCTGGCCTCCCGTCCGGGGTGGACGGTCGCGCACCTGGCCGCGCGGCTGGGCGACGAGCGCCGCAGGCTGTCCGCGCTCACGGCGGGCGACCTGGGCGTGCGCCCCGCGTTCGAGCTGTCCTACCGCCAGCTCGCCCCGCTGCCGCGGGCGCTGTTCCGGGCGCTGTCCCTGCTCCCCGGTTCGGGCTGCGCGCCGGAGTCGGCGGCGGTGGCGCTGGGCGTCGACGCGGTCACCGCCGAGGACGCCCTGGACGAGCTGGTGGACGCGAGCCTGCTCGGCACGGCGGAGGAGCCCGGCCGGTACGCGCTGCACGACCTGCTGCGGGTGTTCGCGGGCGAGCGCCTGGCCGCCGAGTCCGACCCGGCCGCCGTCGTGGCGGCGCGGGAGCGGCTGGACGGCTGGTTCCTGGACCGCGCCACCACCGCGCTGTCGTTCTACGGCACCGAGGCCAGGCAGGAGCCCGCCGACGGCCTCGCCGACGCGGCCGAGGCGGACGCCTGGCTGGTGGCCGAGCTGTCGAACTGGCTGGGCGCGCTGGACCGGACCGCCGGGACGGGCGGGCACGACCGGGTGCTGCGGCTGGCGTCGGCCGCGCACTGGTACTCCGACCAGCACGGCGACGCCGCCACCTGGGAGCGGGTGTTCGGGGCCGGGGTGGCCGCCGCGCGGGCGCTGGGCAGCGCTCGCGACGAGGCGGTGCAGCTGAACTTCCTGACCTGGGTGCTGGTGGTGCTGCGCGGCTCCCCCGAGCGGGGCCTGGCGCTGCACGACCTGGCGCGGGCGGCGGCGGTGTCGGCGGGGGACGTGCGCGAGCAGGGCTGGGCGGCGCACTACCGGGCGCTGGCGCTGCGCCGGGCCGGTGACCTGGAGGGCGCGCGGAGCAGCGCGGTGCGGGCGCGGGAGCTGTTCCTGGCGGCCGGGTACCCGCTGGGCGCGCACATCGCGGGCAACGCGCTGGGGCAGGTGCTGGCGCAGGCGCGGCGGCACGCGGAGGCCGAGGCCGTGCACCGGGAACTGCTGGCGGCGGTGCGCGCGGACGCGGCGGGGCTGCGCCCGGAGATGCGGGACGCGCTGGAGGCGGCGCTGCTGATGCAGCTGGCCGACGCGCTGGCCGGGCTGGAGCGGTGGGCCGAGGTGGTGGCGGTGGCGCGGGAGGCCGCCGGGCTGGCCGCGGGCGCGCGGTCGCCGGTCACGGAGCTCAGGGCGCGGCTCGCGGCCGGGGTGGCGCTGCACCGGTCGGGCGCGCTGCCGGAGGCGAGGGCGGAGCTGGAGCAGGCGCTGGAGCGGGCGCTGGAGCCGGGCGGCGGGCGCGGCGGACCGGGCGCGCCGGACGTGCTGGACGCGCTGGCCGACGTGCTCGACGACCTGGGCGACCCGCGCGCGAGCGGGCAGCTGCGCGCGCGGGCCGCCGAACTCCGGTCAGCCGATCGGTGAGGCGTTCCTGGCCACGGCCGTCCTCCTCAGCAACGCTCTTTCCGGGGATCCGATCGCAGTCAACCCCGCGGCGGGGCGGGCGCGCCATGCGGAACCACCGGCAGAACTGGTCCACTCGGACGGTAACCCGCGCGAGCGACGTTGCGCCGTCCAGGGGGTTTCGCTCCGGTGACGCGCCGCCGGACGACCGTCCCCGGCCCCCGCGCGGGGGCCGGGGACGGCGGTCAGTCCACGACGGGCAGCGCGTCGCTCTCGACCAGCAGCCCGGCGGGGAGCCCGACGTAGACCGTGGTGCGCGCCGAGAACGGCCCCTCGGTCATGAACTCGCCGTACGCGTCGTTCATCTCGCCGAAGTGCGCGGTGTCGGTCAGGTAGACGCGCAGCATGACGACGTCGGCCAGCGACGCGCCGCCCGCCTCCAGCACGGCGATGACGTTGCGCATCGCCTGCGCGGTCTGCTCGGCGACGGTCGTGCCGACGACCTCCCCGGTCTCCGGGTGGAACGCGACCTGCCCGGCGACCTGGAGCAGGTTGCCCTTGCGGACGCCCTGGGAGAACCTCGCCACCGGGGTAGGCGCGTTCTCGGTCCGAACCTCGACCTTGGAGCCCATCGCTGTTGTTCCTCTCTCAGTCACGCGCGGTCCACCCGCACTCGATCGACGCGGCCCGCGCGGTGGCGAGCAAGTCGGGCAGGTGCCCGAGCAACCCGTCGAAGTCCAGCAGCACCTTCGGCGCCGACATCGACACCGCGGCGACGACCTCCCCGCGCGCGCCCCTGATGGGGGCGGCAATGCAGTGGATGAAGTCCTCGTGCTCGGCGTTGTCGACGGCGTACCCGCGCTCGCGCACCTTCTCCAGCTCGGCCAGGTACCGCTCGGGGCCGGTGATGGTGTTCGCGGTGAGCGGCGGGTACTCCATGCCCTCGGCGACCTCGCGGCGCCGGTGCTCGGGCAGGTCGGAGAGCAGCACCTTGGCCACGGCGGTGCAGTGCAGCGGGGCGCGGCGGCCCACGCGCGAGTACATCCGCACGGGGTGGGTGCTGTCGTACTTGTCGATGTAGATGACCTCGCCCGCCTCGTAGGAGGCCAGGTGCACGGTGTAGCCGAGGCGGCCGTTGAGCTCGCGCAGCGCGGGTTCGCTGCTGCGGCGCACGTCGCGCTCCTCCAGCGCCCGGTTGGCCAGGTCGAACAGGGCGGTGCCGAGCCGGTAGTGGTGCACGCCGTCGCGCTGGGCGAAGCGGTGCGACTCCAGGGTGCGCAGGAGCCGGAGCGCGGTGGACTTGTGCACGTCCACGGCTCCCGCCAGCTCGTCCAGGGTCTTGGGCCCGGTGGCGAGCCTGCCCAGGAGGGTCAGCGCGCGGTCCAGGCTCTGGCTCATCGGGGTCTCCTCAGGTGGGCGGCGGCCCACTCCTCGGGCGACGCGTCCAGGAGGGGCGCGGTGACCGAGGGCGGCAGCGGGTCCCCGACATCCTCCCTGGTGAGCAGTGCGGCGGCGGCCTGCAGGTGCCCGGCGCGCAGCCTGCGGGCGGGCGGCTCGCCCGCGAGGTGGGCGGCGAGGTAGCCGGCGGCGAACGCGTCGCCCGCCCCGACCGGCTCGACGACGTCGACGCGCAGCGCGGGCTGGAACACCTGCTCGCCGCCCTCCACGACGGTCGCGCCGCGCTCGCCCTGCTTGACCACGAGCGTGGTCGGGTTGGGGAGCAGGGCGCGCAGCTCGGCTGGGTCGCCGGTGCCCCAGGCGGTCTCGGCCTCGTCGGCGCCCGCGAGGACGACGTCGGCGGCGTCGGCCAGCTCGCGCAGCACGGCCGGATCGCGGTCGGCCCACAGCGCGGGCCGCCAGTTCAGGTCGAACGAGACGAGCGGGCCGCGCGGCCTGGCCAGCACGGCGCGCAGCAAGTCGAGGCAGCTGTCGGACAGGGCGGCGGTGATGCCGCTGACGTGCACGAGCGCGTCGCCGGGGCGGAGCTCGGGCAGGGCGTCGGGGCCGAGGGCGGAGGCGGCCGAGCCGCGCCGGTAGTAGCGGACGGGGCTGCCGGAGGCGGCGGCCTCCTTGACGTACAGGCCGGTGGGGCGGGTCGGGTCGACCACGACGCCGGTGACGTCGACGCCCGCGCCGCCGACCGCGTCGAGCACGGCCCCGCCGAACGCGTCGTCGCCGACCGCGCTCACCCAGCGGCTGGGCACGCCGAGCCGGGCCAGGTGGATCGCGACGTTGGACTCGGCGCCGCCGACCGCCCTGGTCCAGGCGCGCGCGGCGCGCACCGGGCCGGGTTCGGCGGGCACCAGGACCGCCATGGTCTCGCCGAGGCACACCACGCCGCCCACGCCTTCGAACCGCATCCGCGTCCCCCTGGGCTGGTGATCGTTGACTGGACGGCGACCGAATGTTACACACATCGCCATCACATCGCGCAACGGCCGTTGCGCAATATGCAACAGGGGAGCGAGCCAGTGGACATCGACCGCGACGCCGTCGCCGCGATCCGCTCGGAGCGGGTCGACTGGCGCTTCAAGGGGATGCCGTCGGACGCCTTCGGGTCGACCGTCGGCGAGCTGGCCGAGCGGCGGGCCGACCTGGTCACGGGCGGCTTCGTCGGACCGCTCGTCGTGCTCGACCAGGAGGCGCTGGAGCACAACCTGGACGTCATGGCCGCCTGGTGCGCCGAGCGCGGCGTGCTGCTCGCCCCGCACGGCAAGACCACGATGGCCCCGCAGCTGTTCGCCGCCCAGCTGGAGCGCGGCGCGTGGGGCATCACCGCCGCCAACACCAGCCAGGTCCGCGTCTACCGGGCGTTCCGGGTGCGCCGGGTGCTGCTGGCCAACGAGCTGGTCGACCCGGCCGGGCTGCGCTGGCTCGCGGACGAGCTGGCCGCCGACCCGGACTTCGAGTTCGCCTGCGGGGTCGACTCGGTCGAGGGCGTCGAGCGGATGACCGAGGCGCTGGGGACGCCCGCGCGGCCGGTGGACGTGCTGGTCGAGCTGGGCGCGCCCGGAGGCCGCACCGGCGCCCGAGACCTGGCCGCCGCCCGCGCGGTCGCCGAGGCCGCCGCCGCCAGCCCCGCGCTGCGCCTGGTCGGCGTCGCGGGCTACGAGGGCTCCCTGGTGCACGACGCGTCCCCCGGCTCGCTCGCCACCGTCGACGGCTACCTCGCCGGGCTGCGCGAGCTGGTCCACGACCTGCGCGGGAGCTACGAGGTCGACGAGCCGATCGTCACCGCGGGCGGCAGCGCCTACTTCGACCAGGTCGCCGCCGTCCTCGCCGGGCCGTGGGAGCTGCCGGTCCGCCCGGTGCTGCGCAGCGGCGCGTACGTCACCCACGACCACGGCTTCTACCAGGGCGTCTCCCCGCTGAACCGGGGCGCGGGCCCGGTGCCGCTCAAGCCCGCGCTGCTGGCCTGGGCGCAGGTGGTGTCGCGGCCCGAGCCGGGGCTGGCGCTGCTGGTCATGGGCAAGCGCGACGCCTCCTTCGACGAGGGCCTGCCCGTGCCGCTGCTCGTGCGCGGGGCCAACGGGGAGCAGCGCGCGCTGGACGGCGCCGAGGTGACCTCGCTGGCCGACCAGCACACGTTCCTGAGGCTGCCCGAGGACTCCACCGTGCGCGTCGGCGACTGGATCGGCCTCGGCCTGTCCCACCCGTGCACCGTCTTCGACAAGTGGCAGCTCATCCCGGTCGTGCGCGGCACGACCGTGGTCGACCTGGTGCGCACCTACTTCTGAGCACCGCACCCACCGGGCCGCGCGAGCACGCGCGG
>NZ_JBQGCX010001337.1:0-6037 GCF_052038725.1 Actinosynnema sp. | reverse complement strand
TTCGGCACGCACGTGCGCGCCTACAACAAGTGGTGGGCCGACAACGTCCCCTACATCGACGTCCCCGACCCGGCCATCAAGAAGAGCGTCTACTACCGCTGGTGGCTGATGCGCTTCAACCACCTCGACGTCGACATCCCCGGCCAGGACTACCAGTTCCCGGTGTCCATCGAGGGCGTCACCGGCTACAACAACGCCATCGTGCTCACCCAGCCGATGCACATCGACGACCTGAAGTACCTGCGCAACGCCGAGTACTCCTACGGCCCCTGGCTCTCGGCCGGGCAGACCGGCAAGAACGCCCGGTTCACGGACAATCCGGGCGATCCGGAAAATTGGTCGAATTCGTACACCCAGTACATCTCCGAGGCGGCCTGGCGCAGCTACCAGGTGCACGGCGGCCAGCCCGCGATCATCGGGAACCTGGCCCGCTACGCCGAGGGCGACGCCAAGGGCCAGCTCTCCTTCTACGACACCAACAACAACGGCGTCATCGAGTACGACTGGGGCGCGCTGACCGGCAACGACGCGGACGCGGTGTCGTTCCACTGGCGCGAGGGCCGGATGGACCGGGCCGAGACCGCGTACGTGTGGAGCGGCGCGATGGCCGCCCAGCAGGCCTACGCGATGCTCGGCAACACCGCCAAGGCCGCCGAGATGCAGGCGCTGGCCGACCGCATCCGCAACGGCGTCATGTCGACCCTGTGGAACCCCGCTCGCAAGCTGCTGGAGCACAAGCACGTGGCGACCAACGCGCACGTGCCGTGGAAGGAGATCAACAACTACTACCCGTTCTCGGTCGGCCTGGTGCCCAACACCGCCGACTACCGCGAGGCGCTGCGGCTGTTCGCCGACCCGGCCGAGTACCCGGTGTTCCCCTTCTACACCGCGAACCAGCGTGACAAGGCCGCGGCGGCCCAGGCCGGTTTCCCCGGCAGCAACAACTTCTCCACCATCAACTCCACCGTCCAGTTCCGCCTCTACTCCTCGGTTCTGCGCAACTACCCGAACCAGTGGATGGGCGCCGAGGACTACAAGAAGCTGCTCTACTGGAACGCCTGGGCGCAGTTCACCGGCGGCAACACGCAGTGGCCGGACGCCAACGAGTTCTGGGCCAACTGGAACCCGAACGCCCAGACCATCGACTACCGGTCCTGGATCCACCACAACATCCTCGGCAGCTCCAACTGGACCGTCGTCGAGGACGTGGCGGGCCTGCGCCCGCGCTCGGACAACAAGGTCGAGCTGTGGCCGATCGACATCGGCTGGTCGCACTTCGCGGTCAACAACCTGCGCTACCACGGCGCGGACCTGAGCGTGGTGTGGGACGACCCGGCCGACGGCGTCACCCGCTACAACGGCGTGCCGCAGGGCTACTCGGTGTTCCTCAACGGTACCAGGGTCGCCACGGTCGACCGCCTCACCAGGCTGGTCTACGACCCGGCGACCGGGAGCGTCAGCCTGCCCGCGGGCGGCGCCACCACCCACAGCGCCCCGTTCAGCGGTCTCCGCGCCCCGCAGGAGGTCCAGCAGACCAGCGCGCGCATGGTCGACGTGCTGGCCAAGGCGGGCGTGGACCTGACCTCGACCACCCCGAACCTGGCCCAGTCCGCGACCCCGTCCGCCTCCTACACCGCGTCCGGAACCTCGCTCGCCGCCGCGATCGACGGCCTGCCCACCAACGAACCCCTGTGGGGAACGGCGGGCTCGCCGAACGCGAGCGACTGGTACGAGCTGAACCTCGGCCAGTCCAAGGCGGTCAACGAGGTGCGGCTGCACTTCCGCGACGACCGCGCCGCCAACCGCTACCGGGCCCCGGCCTCCTACGCGGTGGAATACCACAACGGGAGCGCCTGGGTGGCCGTCCCGAACCAGAGCGCGACACCGGCGACCCCGCGCGCCAACTACAACAAGGCGACGTTCGGCAGCGTCAACACCCAACGCCTGCGCGTGCGCTTCACCCACGCGCCGGGCTTCAAGACCGCGCTGACGGAGGTGAAGGCCTACCAGCGCTAGCGGAACGGGGGAGGGGCGCGCCTCGGCACGCCCCTCCCCGCCCGGTCAGCTCACCCGGTCACTTCGCGGACGGATCCGGCAGCGGCATCCCCGCCACCTCCCGGTCCGCGGGCACCACCCCGTCGACCAGGTAGGCGTTGGTGATCTCGTCCACCACCGGGTTCCCCATGCCGTACAGGCCGTGGTCGCCGTCGCCGGTGACGGTGATCAGCCGCGAGCCCTCGAACGCCGCGTGCGCGCGCCGCGCCCCCTCGATCGGCGTCGCGCCGTCCAGCTCCGAGTGCAGCATCAGCACCGGCGGCACCCCGCGCCCGTCCAGCTTCGGCAGCGCGCGCGGCTCGCTGTCCCAGAACATGCACAGCTGCACCAGCGGCCACCCGCTGCCGACCAGCGTCAGACCGCGCTCGTGCGCCCGGTTCGAGTCGCGGATCGCGCTCCTGCGGTCACCGGTCCACTCGCCCTCGCCGCACAGCGTGGCCCAGAACGTGGCCCGCATCGCGTCGGGCTCGTCCGCCGCCAGCTCCGCCGCGGCCACCGCCGCCGCGACGTCCTCCTGAGGCGCGGAGCCCTGCTCGGTGATCCCCTTGAGCGTGACCAGGAACGTGGCCAGGCCCTCGAAGAGCACCTTGCTGTACAGGCTCTGCGTGACCACGCCGTCGAGCACGGGCGCGGTCACCCGGAACGGGCCCTGCTGCGAGGGCAGCTCCACCGGCCGGCGCACCAGAGCGGCCCGCACGGCCTCGTAGACCTGCCGCACCGACTCGGCGTCCGCGCCCAGGTGGTAGACGTCGTCGTGCTTCGCCGCCCACGGCAGGAAGTGCTCGCGCCAGCTGCGCTCGAACCCCGTGGCCTGCCAGTCGAACGACTTCTGCCAGGTGGTGGTGAACTCGGTGTTCGAGTCGAGCACGAACCGCCCGGTGCGCTGCGGGAACCGCTGGGCGTAGTGCGCGCCCAGCCAGGTGCCGCCCGAGTAGCCGACCCAGTTGATCCGCTCGCGGCCGAGCAGCGCGCGCAGCAGGTCGTAGTCGTGGATCGTCTGGTGGGTGTTGATCACCGGACCGAGGTCGCCGTACGCGGCCTGGCAGGTGTCCGCCGCCCGCTCGGCCAGGTCCAGGGCGTGGTCGAGGTTCTCCGGGCTGCGGTCGCGCGCGTCCAGGTCGTCGAGGGTGCTCCACGCGCCGTCGCAGGTCACGTTGGTGCTCTTGCCGGTGCCCCGGACGTCGACGCCGATGATCTCCTGGTGCTCGCGCAACCGGGTCTGCTCGGTGAAGTTCGGCGCGGCGGGGAAGTACCTGCCGTCCCCGCCGGGGCCGCCGGGGTTGGTCAGCAGCGACGCGGTGGCGCCGTGCGTGGCCTTCAGCCTGCTCACCGCGATGGTGAGGTCCCGCCCCTCGCGCGGCCGGTCCCAGTCGCGCGGCGTCCGGAACGTCGCGCACTCCAAGCCCTGCAGGCCCGCCGGCGGCTGGGTGGTCAGCTCCTCCGGCGCGCACAGGTGCCAGTCCAGCCGCTGCGCGGTGTAGCGCGCGGGGACGCCGCCCTGCGCGCTCTCGGCGACCGCGGGGGTCGCCCCGGCCACCAGGGCCAGGCCGACCGCGAGCACGAGTCGTTTTCGCACACTTCCCCCTACTCCCGAAAGTGGTTGTGCCACCAGGGAAAACCATGCCCCAAGGGCATGGTCAACCCCTGTCCCGGCGGCCTCGCGGGGGAGCGCTCAGCCCGGTCCCCGGCTCACAGGACGACCCGCTCCTCGGTGACCACCACCCCGAGCGTGGCCAGGTCGATGAACACGGCCTCGTCGGGCTGGACCCGCTCCAGGTAGTTCTCCGACGTGAAGAACGCGTCGTGGTCGGCCCAGTTGTCGAACCAGATCTCGGTCACCGAGTCGTAGGCCGGGGCCGGGTGGTCGGGGGCGGGGACCGGGTGCGAGATCGCGTACTTGCGGACCAGCTCGCGCGCCTCGGGGATCGAGGCGAACAGCGGCGCGTGCCGCTCCCGGTGGTAGGCGGTGAACTCCTCCGCCGACATGCCCTCGACGCGGTTGACCAGGTAGACGAACTTGAGCATCAATCCTCCGGTTTGTGTTGTGCGACAACGGTTTCCGGTCGCGGCGCCGGGTCGTCCCCGACGTCGGCTACGCTAAACGCTCACACGCGTGTGAAGGGCAAGCCGGGGTGACCCGGACCACAGCGGCGGTCGGTGGCGGAGGTCGGCGGGGTGCGCATCGGTGAGCTGTCCGCGCGGACCGGCGCCAGCCGCAGGTCGCTGCGCTACTACGAGGAGCAGGGGCTGCTGGTCAGCGAGCGCTCGGCCAGCGGCCAGCGGCACTACGACGAGGAGCACGTCCACAGGGTCGGTCTGATCCTGGCGTTCCTCGCGGCGGGCCTGTCCAGCGGGGCCATCGGCGAGCTGATCACCTGCATGGCGGCCAACCCCGGCGCGCGGGTCGCCCGGCGCTCCCTGGCCACGATGACCCGCGAGCACGCCCGGCTCACGACCGCCATCGACGGGCTCGTGGCGGCGCGGTCCGCGCTGGACGAGCTGGTGCTGATCAACCGCGCGTACCTGGCGGACCTGGAGCGACCGGGGACCTGAACGCGGCCACGCCCGCCGTCGCGCTGACGCCCGCTGTCGTGCTGACGCCCGCCGTCGCGCTGGCGTCCGTTCTCGCGGTGGTGTTCGCCCTCGCGCTGACGCTCGCCCTCGGGGTGGCGACCGCTCAGACGGCGGTCCCGGATGTGTTCTGGGTAACTCTTCCCGTCCGCCGACCGGACCGCCGGTCCACCGTCGCGTTCCCGCCCCCGCTCCGATCCACGCCGCTGTGAACTGCGGGAACACCCTCCCGAACCGCCCCGGTGCCGGTTCCGGGCGGTTCCGGCCCGGCGCTACATTCCGAGTCGTGGAACCGGTCGAGCTGTTCTCCAGAGCCGTGGACCTGCTGGACGCCCCCGAGGGGCGGCGCCTGGAGGCCTGCTCGACCGCGATAGCCGGGCTCGTCCCGCATCGGGCGCTGGTCGAGCTGAGCGCCTCCCTCCCCCCGATCCGGGTGGTCGGAGACCCCGAGACCAAGGCCGCGCTCACCCCCGCCGTGCTGGCCGACCTGCTCGAGTCCGCGGGCGCCGAGCCGCTGTGGCGCGGCGGGACCACCGCGGGCGGGCGGCCGTACCGGGTGAGCGTGCTGCGAGCTGAACCCAAACGGGGGACCGCCTCGGTGCTCGTGCTGGTGCACGACCCGGCGGTAGTCTCGGACGAGACCGAGGAACTCGCGGCCCTCCAGGTCGTCAGCGCGCTGTGGCGACTCCTCGCCACCCACCACGCGGCCACCCACCACGCGGCCACCCGCCGCGTCGGTCGAGCCATGCCCGCGTCCACTCCGAAGGCCTCGGACGCCTCGGACGTCCTGAATGCCCCGAACGCTCCGGGGACCCGGAACGCCTCGGGCGCCTCGGACGTCCTGGGCGCCTCGAGCGCCCTCGGCATCCCGGACGACGAGTCCTACTCTGCGAGGCGCGCCGCGGCTGCGGGCGCGCAGGTCGCCGCCGAGCTCGTGCAGCGGCAGTCCGCGCTGGTCAAGGCCATGCTCGTGGCGCTGCGCTCGTCCCGCTACGACGACCGGCAGGCCCGCTCCGAGGCGACCGGTCTCGCGATGGGCGCGCTGCTCGACCTGCGGGCCGAGGAGCAGGTGAGGCGTGGGCTGTCCGGCGAGCCGGTCGGCGAGGCGTTCGCCGCGCTGGTCAAGGACCTGGAGCCGGTGGTGCGGCGGGCCGGGGTGCGCCTGGAGGTGGACGAGCCGGGTGATGGCGGTGACGTGCCGCTGGAGCTGGCCGGGCTCGCCGCCGCGGTCAGCACCGAGGTCGTGCTGCTCGCGCTGGACCGGGACGCGGTCACCTCGCTGCGCGTGGGCTGGCAGGTCGGTGCGGAGCTGGTGCTGCGCGTGCGCGACAACGCGACCAGCGGGTTCGACCCCGCCGGGGTGCGCGCGCTCGCGATCGGGATCGCGCCGGTCGGCGGCACGATCTCGGTC
>NZ_JBQGCX010001336.1:0-4319 GCF_052038725.1 Actinosynnema sp. | reverse complement strand
TCGGGCAGCTGACGATGCGGAACCTGGACATCGCGGACTCGCGGGCGCGGCTGGAGCAGTACGCCGGGCTGGGCATGGTCGGCAGCGGGCAGTCGACGCTCATCGGCGCGGCTCGGGTCGCGCCGACCGAGCTGATCGGGACGCTGGAGGAGGGTGGCGCGGAGGCCATCGCGTCGCGCGGGCAGGTCGACCACGCGGAGCTGCTGGACCGGGCCGCGATGGAGTCGGGCACGGACTGAGGTCGTTGCGCCGCGAGGCGCAGCGCCGCGAGGACCAGCGCCGGAAGGGGTCGGGAAACCGGCCCCTCCCGGCGTCTCACCACACGTGCACCACATCCGCCCGCACCGCCCGGCACGGCACCGTGAACCGGTGCCGACCCGGCCCGACCTCCTGCGGCGCCGCGCCCGGCAGGTCCAGGACCGCGCGGGTGCCCGTCGGGGCCACCACGTCCACCACCGCGCGCTCGCCCGAGCGCCGCCACGCCACGCGCGCCCGACCGTACGGCGTCAGGTGCTCCGCCTCCGCGCTCACCAGCCCGCCGCCGAACCGGGGCGCCACCCGGATCACCCGGTAGCCCGGCGCGCCCGGCGCCAACCCCGCCACCGCGCGGTGCATCCAGTCCGCCACCGAGCCCAGCGCGAAGTGGTTGAACGAGGTCATCTCGGCGGGGTTCACCCGCCCGTCCGGCAGCAGCGCGTCCCACCGCTCCCACACCGTCGTCGCCCCCCGCTCCACCGCGTACAGCCACGACGGGCACTCCCGCTGGGTTAGCAGCAGGTACGCGTCGTCCAGGTAACCGTTGTCCGCCAACGCGTCCAGCACCACCGGCGTCCCCGCGAACCCCGTCCCGACCCGGTGCCCCTCCGCCCGCACCAGCCCCGCCAGCCGCCGCGCCACCCGCGCCCGCTCCCGCGCGGGCACCAGCCCGAACCGCAGCGCCAGCGCCAGACCGGTCTGCGTGCCGCCCTGGTCGGGGAACGCCCGCGCGAACCCCGCCGCCACCCGACGCGCCAGCGCGCGCAGCCGCACGGCGTCCCCCGGAGCGCCGACCAGGTCCGCCACCCGCGCCAGCACCCGCGCCGACCGCGCCGCGTACGCCGTCGCCACCACCGCCGGGGCGGTGCGCGCCTCGTGCGGCCGGTCCGGCGGCGCGGCCGGGTCCAGCCAGTCGCCGAACTGGAACCCCCGCCGCCACACCCCGTCCTCGTCCAGCGCCCGCTCCACCCGCCCCACCCACCCCCGCGCGATCCACACCTCGTTCTCGTGCAACCGCTCCAGGTCCGGGTCCGAGCACCGGAACCACCCGGTCCGCCGCAGGTCCGTGCCGCACACCGCCGCCACCACGTCCGGGGCCCCCGGCAGCCCGGTCACCTCCGCGTACCGGAACCCGTGGTAGGTGAACGACGGCTCCCACACCGCCGTCCCCGCACCCGGCGCGTACCGGTCGGTGGCCCGCGCCCCGCGCAGGGGCCGCGTGCACAGCTCGCCGTCCTCCAGCACCTCCGCGTGCCGCACCACCACCTCCCGCGCGGCCCCCTCGTCCACCCGCAACCGCAGCCGCCCCACCAGGTTCTGCCCGAAGTCCAGCAGGTGCCGCCCCCGCCCCAGCGCGGTCACCGCCACCGGCCGCAGCAGCTCGGTCCGGCGCACCGGCGGCCCGGTCGGCGCGACCAGCGTCGCCAGGTCCCGCTCCACCACCTCGACCGCGCCCCACCCCGAGTCGTCGAACCCCGGCTCCGCCCACCCGCTCGGGTGCCGCCGCGCGTCGAAGTGCTCCCCGTCGTACAGGCCCGCCGACACCAGCCCGCCGGTCCCGGCCCGCCACCGCTCGTCGGTGCCCACCACCTGCCGCGAGCCGTCCTCGCCGACGACCTCCAGCTGCACCAGCGCCGCCAGCCGGTCCCCGTACACCGCGCGCCGCCCGGAGAACCCGAGCCTGCCCCGGTACCAGCCGTCCGCCAGCGCCACCCCGAGCGCGTTGCGCCCGTGCCGCAGCAGCCCGGTCACGTCGTGCGTGCGGTAGCGCAACCGGCGCCGGTAGCTGGTCCACCCCGGCGCGAGCACCTCGTCGCCGACCCGCGACCCGTTGAGCAGCACCTCGTGCACGCCTTGCGCGGTCGTGTACAGCCGGGCCCGCGCGATCGGCGCGCGCACCGCGAACTCCCGCCGCAGCAGGGGAGGGCGGCGTCCGGCGACCGGCGACACCATGCGCGCCACCCAGTCCGACGGCCGCAGCAACCCGGCCTCCACGAACGACGGCGCGCTCCACGGGCTCGGCGTCCCCCCGTCGCCGCGCACCCGCACCCGCAGCTCCCTGCGGTCCCGCGAGCCCAGCGGCTCGGCGGGCCACGGCACCAGGACCGACCCGTCCGACTCCACCCACCCGGTCGGCTCGCCGCCCACCTCGACCTCGTACGCCCGCTGCACCCACCCCGCCTCCGCCGCCGTGGTCCACGACAACCTCGGTTCCGGCTCGCCGATCCCCAGCGGTGCGCGGTGGTGCTCGACCACCGGCGCGGACGGGAACGGGACGTGCCACTGGGCCGTGGAGCGGACGTGCGGGACGTGGGGCACGGATCGACCTCCTGGGGTTGGCGTGACCCCCTGTCCTATCGCCTGCGCAGGTGGTGGGGCAGACCCTGATCGGGGTATGCCCCACCACCCGATCACCGCAGCGCGGCGGTGATCACCGCAGCGAGCACGGCGCGCCGTTCAGCGAGAACGCGGTCGGCAGCCGGTTCGGGCCCTGGTAAGAGCCCACGAAACCGGTCGAGACCGTCGCGCCGGGGGCCAGCAGCCGGTTGCCCGCGTCGGCGGTCACCGTCACCGACCGGCCGGACTGCGCCCACGCGCCGCTCCAGCCGCTGTCGACCTTCTGCCAGGTGGTCGGCCAGTCGAACGCCAGCACCCAGCCGTCCACGGGGGTGGTCCCGGTGTTGGTGACCTGCACGTCGCCGACCCAGCCGTTGCCCCAGTCGTTGGTGTTGGCCAGCTTCACCGCGCAGGTGGACGAGGCGGGCGCGGTGGTGCGGAACACCAGCGGCGGCGAGGACCACGACACCCGGCCCGCGTTGTCGCGCGCGATGACGTTCACGGTGTACTCGGTGCTGGGGGACAGGTTGGTGGCGGTGAAGCTGCCGCCGGTGGTCTCGCCCCACTGGTCGGTGCGCGTGCCGACCTGGCGGTGCACCTCGTGCTTGGTGCCCGGAGCCGCGACGGGCAGGTCGATCACGGCGCTGCGGTCGGTCACCGAGGACGCGGTCGGCCGGGCGGGCGCCGCCGGGCCGGTGGTCGCGGACGTGGGCGCCAGCTCCAGCGCGGTGATCGAGTACGGGGCGAGCGAGACCGCGCCGGACGTCCCGGTGGACGTGGTGATCGCGGTGTCGCCGTTGCCGTAGGTCCGCACCACCGCCGAGGACCTCGGGGTGAACCCGGCGTAGTCGAGCGCGACCGACTTCGCCGCGTCCGGGTCCCGGTTCACCAGCAGCACGGACAGCCCGCCGTCCGGTCGCCGGGCGGCGTGCGCGCGCACCAGCGGGTCGGTGCTGGAGGCGGCCACGAACTGGTCGCCGGGGCGCGCGAACCGGGAGGTCAGCGCGAGCGCGTGGTACGGCGCGAACGGCGTGTTCAGCGCGGGCTGGCACACCGAGCCGTCCTCGGTGCAGTTGGCGCTGGAGAGCAGGCCGAAGTCGTCGTAGTCGGTCTGACCGGCGACCGTGCTGACCTTGCCCAGGCCGTTGTGCGCGTTCCACCAGTCGACGGTGAACGCGCCGCGCTCCAGCAGCGACGCGTAGGCGTCGGCGGCGAACAGCGCGGTCGGCTGGGTGTTGCGGGCGAAGTTCGTGTTCAGCTCGGTGAACGCGATGCCCAGGTCCCGGCCGGTGTGCCCGCGGATCTGCTCCTTGGCCATCGCCATCATCTCGGGGATGGTGTCCGCGCTGCTCAGCAGGTCCGGGGCGTTCGTGCCGCGCGGGTACCAGTGCAGGATCACGAAGTCGATGTCCGCGCCCGCCGTGGACAGCACGACCTGGTTCCACGAGCCCGCGTCACCGGCGGCCGTGATGGCGTCCGGCCACTCGCCGGGCGTGGTCAGCACCGCGCCGATCTTGATGCTCGGGTCGACGGCCTTCATCGCCCGCGAGTAGTCGCGAACCAGGCCCGCGTACCCGGCCGGGCTCTTGTCCTCGTGGTGGTCCTCCTCCCACGCGGTGCCATAGTGGCCGTTGCCGTAGAGCTCGTTGCCGATCTCCCAGTACTTGACGCCGTAGCCCTTGTCGACGTTGGCGCTGCGCACCCAGTCGGCGGCCTCCTGCGGCGTC
>NZ_JBQGCX010001335.1:0-1958 GCF_052038725.1 Actinosynnema sp. | reverse complement strand
GCCCGGTGGGCGCTCCCCCGGTCGGCGGCCCGCCCGCCCGACCCGGCACGCCCGCGAGGCCCGGCGCCCAGCCGCCCGCCCGCACGGGCGCCCCGGTCGGCCGCGGCCCCGGCAGGTCCTCCGCTCCCGGAATCCCCGGCGGTCACAACCGCGTCGACGTGCTGGCCATCGGCTCGTCCACGGGTGGACCCGAGGCGCTCCGCGTGGTGCTCTCCGAGCTGCCCGCGAACCTCCCGGTCCCCGTGGTGGTCGTCCAGCACATGCCCCCGGTCTTCACGGCGATGCTCGCGCAGCGCCTGGACGCGGGGTGCAAGGTCAAGGTCGTCGAGGCGACCGCGGGCACGCCCCTGCGTCCCGGCACGGTCTACCTCGCTCCGGGTGACAAGCACCTGGAAGTGGTCAGGGCGGGCACGAACGTGCAGACCAAGCTGCACAACGGCCCGCAGGAGAACCACTGCCGTCCCGCCGTGGACGTGCTCTTCCGCTCGGTCGCCTCGGTCTACGGCGGGAACGTCCTGGCCGTGGTGCTGACCGGGATGGGGCACGACGGCAGGGCGGGCGCACAGGTACTCCGGGCCAAGGGCGCCCGGATCGCCGCACAGGACGAGTTCAGCTCGGTCGTGTGGGGAATGCCCGGCTCGGTCGTGGAGGCGGGGTTGGCCGACGAGGTCCTGCCCCTGTCCGACATGACCGGATACATCCTCTCCCAGCTCCCCGATCGGGTAGCTGCCACAGCTCCGGGAGTGGCGTAGTGGAACTGAACGCCCAGCAATTCGCCTTCGTGGCAGACCTCGTGAAGCGAGAAGCCGCGATCGTCCTGGCTCCCGGCAAGGAGTACCTGGTCGAGTCGCGCCTCCTCCCGCTGGCACGCAAGTCTGGCCACGCCGACACCGCCTCGCTGGTGCAGGCCGTGCAGTCCGGCAAGTCGCCGGACCTGCGGCAGTCCCTGGTCGAGGCCCTGACGATCAACGAGACCTCCTGGTTCCGCGACCAGGAGCCGTACCTCGCCCTCAAGAGCGTGGTGCTTCCCGCCGTGCTGGAGAGCGCGGGGCCCGCCAGGCCGCTGCGCATCTGGTCGGCCGCGTGCTCCAGCGGTCAGGAGCCCTACAGCATCGCCATGAAGCTGGAGGAGAGCCTGCCGCCAGGGCGAGCGTACGACATCACCGCGAGCGACCTCTCCAGCGAGATGGTCAACCGCGCCCAGACCGGCAAGTACAGCCAGCTGGAGGTCAACCGCGGCCTCCCGGCGTCCCTGCTGGTGTCGCACTTCGACCGCGCGGGGCTGGACTGGCAGGTCAAGCCCGCCCTGCGCCGCAACATCACGTTCCGCAGGATCAACCTGGCGAACCCGCTGCCCCCCATGCAGCCGTTCGACGTGATCTTCCTGCGCAACGTGCTGATCTACTTCGACGTGGAGACCAAGCGGCAGATCCTGCGCCGCATGAGGGCGCTCATGCGCCCCGGCGGCTGGCTGCTGCTGGGCTCCGCCGAGACGACCATGGGCATCGACAGCGCGTTCCAGCGCGTCCCCGTCGGGCGCACGGCGGTCTACCGACTGGCCGGCGGCGAATCACCCGACGCAGCGACCACTTCCTTGAAAGGGGTAACGACGTGCGCGCCATCGTAATCGACGACTCCCGCGCCATGCGGGTCATCCTCCGCCGACTGCTGGAGGGCCACGGCTTCGGCGAGGTCCTGGAGGCCGAGAACGGCCAGGTCGCCCTGGACGTGCTCGTCCAGCAGGAGACGGCGCCGAACCTGGCGCTGGTCGACTGGAACATGCCCGTCATGGACGGGCTGCAGTTCATCATGACCGCTCGCAAGACCCCTGCCCTCCGCGAGATGACCTTGATGATGGTCACCACGGAGAGCGAGCAGGAGCAGATCGTCCGGGCGCTCGCTTCCGGGGCTCACGAGTACGTGATCAAGCCCTTCAACGCCGAAGGCATCGGCGAGAA
>NZ_JBQGCX010001334.1:0-2041 GCF_052038725.1 Actinosynnema sp. | reverse complement strand
GGGTGTCCCGCTGCCAGTGCGTCGGACAGGCGTTCCAGGACCAGCACCGCCACGCCCTCGGACCACCCCGTGTCGTCGGGGCGTTCGGAGAACGGCTTGCGCTTCGGGCCGTCGACCTGACGCTTGGTGGCCTCGGGGGTGCTCAGCACCTCCACACCGCCCACCAGCGCCAGGCCGGACTCGCCCGAGCGCAGGGACTCGCTCGCCAGGTGCACCGCCACCAGCGACGACGAGCACGCCGTCGCCACGGTCACCGCCGGACCCACCAGGCCCAGCGCCTGGGCGATCCGGCCGGACGTCGCGCTCGGGCACCCGCCTGGCGCGTCGGGGTGGTCGGCGCCAACGCCCACGAACGTGCCGGTCGTGGTGTCGCGCAACGAGGTCGGGTCGACGCCCGCGTCCTCCAGGGCCTCCCAGGTGGTTTCCAGCAGGAGGCGTTGGCGGGGATCGGTCGCCAGGGCCTCGCTCGGGCTCAGGCCGAAGAACGCGGCGTCGAACTCGCCCGCGCCGTCCAGGTAACCACCCGGACCGCCGCTCTCCCAACCCCGGTCCGCCGGGGGGAGCGGGACGATCGCGTCACCGCCCTCGGACAGCAGCCTCCACAGCGCACCCGGCGAGTCCACCCCGCCCGGCAGGCGGCAGGCCGTCCCCACGCCGGCGATCGGCTCCGCACCGGGGACGTCGAAAACGCCGGTATCGGGAACAGCGCCATCGACGCCATCGAGAGGGACTGAAAGGAGACCATCAGTGGAATCAGGAGCGCCTGCGGCGGGAACGGGGGGAGTGATGAACTCGGAGGGGAGAGCCTCGAAGGGGAGAGCCTCGGAGGGGAGGGGGGCTGGGGGGAGTTCGAGTGGTTCCTGCTCGGAGTCTGCTGGGGGAGTGTCGTCCGGCTCGGACTCGTATTCGGCCTCGGCGACTTCGTCCGGCTCAGGTTCGTATTCGGCCTCGGCGACCTCATCCGGTTCAGGTTCGGCCTCGTCGGCCTCGTCGGGGGCGGCCGGGTCTTGCTCCGCCTCCGCCTCCACCGCCGCCTCCACCGCCGCGTCCGCGTCCTCCAGGTCCTCCAGGTCCTCCAGGCTGAACCTGATCGTGTCCGCGTCGGCCGAGACCTCCACCGGTGCGACGAAGTCCGTCGCCTCCGGGTCCCCCGCCTGCTCCTCCTCTCCCGCCCAGCAGCTCTCCCGCTGGAACGGGTAGGTCGGCAGCGTCACCCGTCGCGCGTGCGGCACCAGCCCGCGCCAGTCCACCGGCAGACCGCCGGTGTGCGCCCGTGCCAGCCAGTTCAGCAGCGCGGACGGCCCGTTCGCCGTCGACGGGATCGGCAGCAGGGACGGGTCGTGGGCGTGCAGCCACGTCGTCGCCCGGTGGAACAGCACCGGGGCCCGCAGCTGCCTCGCCCCGTAGCCGGGGGTCGTGATCTCGTCGGTCGGCTCGCCCAGCACGGTCGACACCACCGGCACCCGCGGCGCCCGGAACGCCAGGGTCGCCGCCACCGCCGCCAGTTCCGGCACCATCGGGTCGCAGTGGTGCGAGTGGAACGCCCCGCGCGTGCGCAGCCTGCCCGCGTCCACGCCCGCCCGCCGCCAGCGCGCCACCACCTCGTCGACCGCCGCGCCGTCCCCGGACACCACGGTGGCGTCCTGGGTGTTCACCGCCGCCACGCCCACGCCCGGCACGTCCCGCAGCGCCGCCGCGACCTCGGCGGCCCCGGCGCGGACCTCCGCCATCGCCCCGTCGGCGGGCAGCTCGCGCAGCAGCGCGGCCCGCGCGCGCACCAGGGTCGCCGCGTCCCGCAGGTCCAGCACCCCGGCCAGGTGGGCGGCGGCGACCTCGCCGACCGAGTGGCCGACCAGGAAGCTCGGCCGCACCCCGTGGGCGGCCAGCAGCGCCGCCAGCGCCACCTGGAACGCGAACAGCGCGGGCTGCGCCACCTCCGTCCGGTCCAGCTCCTCCTGCGAGCCCTCGAACACCACCTCGGTCAGCGCCGGGTCCAGGTGCGCGCACGCCTCGTCCCACGCGCGCGCGAACACCGGGAACG
>NZ_JBQGCX010001333.1:0-3376 GCF_052038725.1 Actinosynnema sp. | reverse complement strand
GACCGTCGCCGATGTCCTCGATGTAGGCGAACTGGGCGCGCCAGTCCAGCGAGGAGTTCTCGGCGCTGGACACCAGCCGCATGGCGATGTCCTTCTTCGCCGGGGTGGCCAGGTCCGAGCGGCCGGGGACCTGGGAGGTGGTGGTCGTGGTCGGGTTCGTGCCGCCGCCGGGCGTGGTCCACCGCTGGTACGGGCTCCACGCGTCGCAGGTCCAGACCTGCAGGCGGGTGCCGTCGGCGGTGTTGCCCGCGGGCACGTCGACGCACTTGCCGCTGCCCTGGCCGACGATGCGGCCGGTCTGGTCGACGGTCCACCGCTGCTCGGGGACGTTGGCGCAGTCCCAGATCTGCAGGAGCGCGCCGTCGTGCCTGCCGTCGTCGACCACGTCGAGGCACTTGCCCAGCGCCTTGATCGTCTTGGCGCCGGTGTCCACGGTCCAGGACTGGGCGCTCGTGCCGTTGCAGGTGTGGAGCTGCACGGCCGTGCCGTTGGCGCTGCTCGCCCCGGCCACGTCCAGGCACTTGCCGCCGAGGCCGACCACCGGGCCGGTGAAGCCGTCGGCGGTGGCGGGCTGGACGACGAGGAAGGCGGCGCCGACGACGGCCGCGGCCGACAGGCCCGCGCCTGCGGCGAGCCTGGGTTTCACTCTGCTCACAACGGGTTCCACTCTGTGCAGGGGCACCTCGCGCGCACCGGGGTGCTTCGGGACCGCCGCAGGGGTAGGCGGGTGGTGCTCAGGGTGGTTTCCGGGCGCGCTGGTGCGTGTGGGCAGTTTGCCCGGCCGAGTCTGCGCGCGAGGGCGGACCGGGGGCAACCCCTGTCATGCGAATCGCGCGGCGCCCGGTGGCCGGAGGGGCTGGGGTCCGTTCATCACGTGCGCGCCGCGCCCAGCCGGTACGGTCGAGCGGTGAGCAGACTGTACGACTTCACGGCGGCGTTCTGGGCGTCCGTGGAGGGTGCGCCCCGGCCCCGGATCGACGTCCTGCTGGTGGAGGACGACCCCGGCGACGCGCTGCTGGTGGCGGAGGCGCTGGCGGACCGCCCGGTGGAGCTGCACGTGGTGCGCGACGGCGGTGAGGCGCTGGGGTTCCTGCTGCGCAGCGGTCGGTACAGCCGGGCCCCGAAGCCGAACCTGGTGCTGCTGGACCTGAACCTGCCGGGCCTGTCCGGGCACGAGGTGCTGGAGCAGATCAAGGCCGACCCCGGTCTGCGGTCGCTGCCGGTGGTGGTGTTCACCTCGTCCGCCGCCGAGGCGGACCTGGTGGCCAGCTACCGGTTGCGCGCGAACGCCTACGTGCGCAAGCCGCTGACGGCGGACAGCTTCACCGAGGTCGTGCACCGGATCGACGAGTTCTTCGGCTCGGTGGCCCGCCTGCCCAGCTGAGCCGGTTCGCCCGCACGGCTTTTGCGGGGCGCGCACAACACCTCCGGGCACTTTTAGCACCTCGGCCACTATCACCGGTCGGAGCGCTGCTGGTTCGCTGTGGTGATCGGCCACCGGGCCGCCCGCCCCCTCGGCGGACGCCCCGGTGCGCACCCAGCGCCAGGGAGGACTTGCGACGATGCGTCCGGACCCGAGCAGCTTGACCCGGCGGGCACTGCTGGCGGCCGGTGGCGGGGCCGCCGCCGGATCAGCGTTGGGAGCACTGGGTTTCGCGGAAGCCGCCGCCGCTCCCTCGGCGAGCGCGGACGCCGACGCGATCGTCGTCGGCGGCGGGCTCGCCGGTCTCGTGGCGACCTCGGAGCTCGCGGCGGCGGGCCGGAAGGTGCTGCTGCTGGACCAGGAGCCGGAGGCGAGCCTGGGCGGTCAGGCGTTCTGGTCGCTGGGCGGGCTGTTCTTCGTCGACTCGACCGAGCAGCGCCTGGCGGGCATCAAGGACTCGCTGGACCTGGCCCGCGCGGACTGGTTCAACACCGCCGGGTTCGACCGGGGTGTGAACGACCCGCTGGGCGAGGACCACTGGGCGGCCAAGTGGGCGAACGCGTACCTGGAGTTCGCGTCCGGGGAGAAGCGGTCGTGGCTGGCGGGGCTGGGCGTGTCGTGGGTGCCGATCGTCGGCTGGGCCGAGCGCGGCGGGCAGCTCGCGGACGGGCCGGGCAACTCGGTGCCGCGCTTCCACATCACCCTCGGCACCGGCCCCGGCGTGATGGAGCCGTTCGAGAAGCTGGTGCGCCAGCACGCGGAGCGCGGGCGGGTGTCGTTCCGGTTCCGGCACCGGGTGGACGCGCTGGTCACCACGAACGGCGCGGTCACCGGCGTGCGCGGGGCCGTGCTGGAGGCGAGCGGCGCGGCGCGCGGGACGCCCAGCTCCCGCAAGCAGGTCGGGGACTTCGAGCTGCGCGCGCCGGTCGTGGTCGTCACCTCCGGCGGCATCGGCGGCAACCTGGACCTGGTGCGCGCCAACTGGCCCGCGCGGCTGGGGACGCCGCCCGCGCGGATGGTCACCGGCGTGCCCGCGCACGTGGACGGGCGGATGCTGGCGATCAGCCAGTCGGCCGGGGCGCGGCTGGTCAACCGGGACCGGATGTGGCACTACACCGAGGGTCTGGCCAACCACTCCCCCATCTGGCCGGGGCACGGAATCCGGGTGCTGGCCGCGCCGTCGTCGCTGTGGCTGGACGGCAACGGCCGCCGGTTCCCGCTGCCGGGGGTGCCCAGCTACGACACGCTCGGCACGCTGGAGCTGATCGCGCGCTCCGGGCACGACCACTCGTGGTTCGTGCTGAACAAGCGGATCATCGACAAGGAGTTCGTGCTGTCCGGGTCGGAGCAGAACCCGGAGCTGACCCGCAAGGACCTGCTCGGGTACCTGGCGAGCAGGCTGCTCAACAGCACCCCGCCGCCGGTCAAGGCGTTCATGGACCGGGGCGCGGACTTCGTCGTCGCGAGCTCGCTGCCGGACCTGGTGGCCGGGATGAACCGGCTGACCGGGTCGAACCGGGTGCGGCTGGAGGACCTGCGGGCGCAGATCGAGGTGCGGGACCGGCAGGTGGACAACCCGTTCACCAAGGACAACCAGGTGATGGGCATCCGGAACTCGCTGGCGTACGTGGGCGACAGCCTGGCCAGGACCGCGCCGCTGCACAAGATCCTGGACCCGGCGGCCGGGCCGCTCATCGCGATCCGGATGAACGTCCTCACGCGCAAGACGCTGGGCGGGTTGCAGACGGACCTGTCCGGGCGGGTGCTCGGCGCGAACGGGCAGCCGGTGCGGGGGCTGTACGCGGCGGGCGAGGTCGCCGGGTTCGGCGGCGGCGGGGTGCACGGGTACCGCGCGCTGGAGGGCACCTTCCTGGGCGGGTGCCTGTTCTCCGGGCGGCAGGCCGGTCGGGCCGCCGCGGCGGAGTCCGCCTGAGGCTCGGGGCCGGTCCGGGG
>NZ_JBQGCX010001332.1:0-2042 GCF_052038725.1 Actinosynnema sp. | reverse complement strand
GCGCCCCCTCCAGCTCCAGCAGCCACAGCTTCCGCTCCATCCCGCTCGCGTACCCCCGCAGCGACCCGGTCGACCCCAGCACCCGGTGGCACGGCACGATCAGGCTGATCGGGTTCCGCCCGTTCGCCGCACCCACCGCCCTGGCCGCCGTCGGCGCGCCCACGCGGACCGCCAGCGCGCCGTACGTCGTCGTCCCCCCGTACGGGATCGCCCGCAGCTCGTCCCACACCGCCCGCTGGAACGGGGTGCCGCGCGGGTCCACCGGCACGGTGAACTCCCTGCGCCTGCCCTCGAAGTACTCCGCGAGCTGCTGCGCCACGTCCGCGAACGCCTCGTCGTCGCGCTCGCCGAAGGTGTAGCTCTCCGGCAGGTAGCGCTGCTCGCACACGTACAGCCCGGTCAGCGCCCCCTCCGGGGTGGCGACCAGGGTCAGCTCGCCCAGCGGGCTGTCGAGCGTGGTGTGCACGCGGTCCACGTCCGTCCTCCTCACGTCGGCATGGTGTTGACCGGGTGGTCCCCGGTCGCCCACAGGTGCTGCACGGCGTACGCCCGCCACGGCGACCAGCGCCGCGACCTGCGCCCCAGCTCCCCCGCGCGGTCTGGCAGGCCCAGTGCCGTCGCGGCGGCGCGCACGCCCAGGTCGGTGGGCAGGAACGCGTCCGGGTCGCCCCAGGCTCGCATGGCGACCGTCTCGACCGTCCACGGGCCCAGGCCCGGCAGGGCGAGCAGGGCCGTGCGGGCGCGGGCCCTGTCGCAGTCTGGGCCGATGTCCAGGCCGTCCGCCAGCGCGGTGACCAGGTTCAGCAGGGCGGTGCGGCGGGCGCGCGGCATGGCCAGGGTCTCCGGGTCGACCTCCAGCAGCGCGCGCGGCGTCGGGAACAGGTGGGTCAGGCCGCCCTCCGGGTCGTCGACCGGCTCGCCGCGGTCGAGCACCAGGCGGGCGGCGTGGGTGCGGGCGGCGGCGGTGGAGACCTGCTGGCCGAGCACGGCGCGGACGGCGAGCTCCTGCGGGTCGGTGGTGCGGGGCACGCGCCTGCCGGGGGCTGCGGTGACGAGCGGGGCCAGCACCGGGTCGGCGGCGAGCGCGGCGTCGACCTCGGCGGGGTCGAGCGTGTGCCCGTACTGCAGCACGCCCATGAGCGCATCGCGCTCGATGGCCGTGTCGGCCGAACGCGGCAGCGAAGCGATGGTCACGCGGGTCGTCTCTGCCGGAGGGGCGGCCGGCGACGAGGATGCTGCGGGCTCGGCGGCTCGATCGCGCTCGCGCGCGGAGGCGCGGCTCACTGCCCGGCGCACTTCGCCGAGGTCTTCGCCGAGCCGTTTGGAGAGGAGGTGCTCGTACCGCGTGCGGATGCCGGCGTCGCGGATGTCGGCGACGATCGGTGCGGTGGAACGGAGGGCGGCGACGCGACCCTCGACGGAGCGGAGGTCGTACTCCGCGATCCGGCGGTCGATCACGAACTCGAAGAGCGGCGACTTCAGCTCGATCAGCGAGCGGACGGCGGCGTCGCCGCGCTCGAGGCGCAGGTCGCACGGATCGAGCCCTTCGGGTCCGACCGCGACGTAGCTGCCGAGACTGGAGCCGCGGGCCTCGGCGAACGCCCGCAGTGCGGCTTTCTGGCCCGCGGCATCCGGATCGAAGGTGAAGACGATCTCGCCCGACGCCTCGGACCCCACGACCCGCCCGACGACGCTCATGTGGTCGGCGCCGAACGCGGTGCCGCACGTGGCGATGGCGGTGGTGACACCCGCGAGGTGACAGGCCATGACGTCGGTGTACCCCTCGACCACCACCACGCGGTGGTCACGGCTGATCGACTTCTTGGCGAGGTCGAGTCCGTAGAGCACCTGCGCCTTCTTGTAGATCGGGGTCTCGGGGGTGTTGAGGTACTTCGGCCCCTGGTCGTCGTCGAAGAGCTTGCGCGCGCCGAACCCGATCGTCTGGCCCGACACGTCGCGGATCGGCCAGACCAGGCGCCCGCGGAACCGGTCGTAGACGCCTCGCTGCCCGCTGGAGACCAGGCCCGCAGTGCTGAGTTCCT
>NZ_JBQGCX010001331.1:0-8224 GCF_052038725.1 Actinosynnema sp. | reverse complement strand
GAGCGAGGCGGCCGGGCTCGGGGTGGGGGTGTACGGCTCCGGGTACCGGGCCGGGTGCGACGACCCGGAGGAGTTCGCGGCCGTGCTGGACAGCGCGCAGTCCCTCGGCGCGCCGGGCGTGCTGGTGCGGGCCGGGGGAGTGGCCCCGTGGGAGGCGACGGCCGAGGCGTGGTCGTTCGTGGTGGCGGAGCTGCGCCGGTGCGTGCGGCTGGCGGCCGAGCGGGACCTGGTCGTGGTGGCCGAGCACAGCGCGACGAGCCTGTTCGGCACCCTGGAGTCCGCGCTGCGGCTCCTGGCCGACGTGCCGGGGCTCGCGGCGCACTGGCGGGCGCTGGGCGGGTCGGGGGCGGTGCTGGCGGAGGTGTCGGCGCTGCTGCCGTCGCTGGCGGTGCTCTCCTGCGGGGCAGGCGATCCGGGCGCCTCGGCGGCGCTGGAGCTGCTCGCGCGGGACGGCGGCGCCCGGATGGCGCTGCTGGAACCGGCCTCCGGCGACGCGACGGCCGTCGTGCGGGACGGCCGGGCGCTGCTCGCCCTGCTGGGGCGGCGTCCCTGATCACCCGCCCGCCGCGGGCGGTCTGGCGCGGAAACGCGCTCGCCCCCGCCCGCGGGCCCGTGCGAGGGTGGCCCGCGTGGCTCCGCAGCGCCAGGTCCGCGCCGACTACGACGGCTCGCACATCACCGTGTACCAGGCCTACCCGTCCGCGATCGCCGATCCGGCGCTGGCCGCCGGGCGCTTCGTGCCGCCGTTCTCGTTCGGGCGGATGACCTGGATCAAACCCTCGTACCTGTGGCTGATGCACCGCAGCAACTGGGCGCGCAAGCCGGGGCAGGAGCGGGTGCTGGCGGTGCGGATCACCCGCGAGGGGTGGGAGCGCGCGCTCGCCCAGGCGGTGCTGACGGACTCGCCGGGGCTGGAGGGCGCGCGGGTGCACGTCCAGTGGGACCCGGAGCGGTCGCTGCGCGGGGCGGCGCTGAACCACTACAGCATCCAGGTCGGCGTCGGGCGGGACGTGGTCCGCGAGCTGGTGGACGAGTGGATCGTGGGTGTGGTGGACCTGACCGAGCGCACCAGGAGGATCGCCGCGCTGCTCCAGGCCGGGCGCGCCGAGCAGGCCAGGCGGCTGCTGCCGCCCGAGCGCCCGTACCCGCTGCCCAGGGCCGTCGCGACCAGGCTCGACGCCGACTGACCCCGGTGGGCCGCGCGCCCGGCGCGGCGCGCGTCACCCCGCCCCACAGGTCCGGAATACCCCGCGCACCTGTACCGTTGGGACAAGTAGTTGAACTCGCAACTACCTGGATCGAGGAGCGGTCATGCAGTTCGGGGTCTTCACCGTCGGCGACGTGACTCCCGACCCCACCACGGGGCGGGTTCCCACCGAGGGCGAGCGGATCAAGGCGATGGTCGCCATCGCGCTCAAGGCCGAGGAGGTCGGGCTCGACGTCTTCGCCACCGGGGAGCACCACAACCCGCCGTTCGTGCCGTCCTCGCCCACCACCATGCTCGGCTACATCGCGGCCCGCACCGAGAAGCTGATCCTGTCCACCGCGACCACGCTGATCACCACCAACGACCCGGTGAAGATCGCCGAGGACTACGCGATGCTCCAGCACCTGGCCGACGGCCGGGTCGACCTGATCATGGGTCGGGGCAACACCGGGCCGGTGTACCCGTGGTTCGGCAAGGACATCCGCGACGGCATCGAGCTGGCCATCGAGAACTACCACCTGCTGCGCAGGCTGTGGCGCGAGGACGTCGTCGACTGGGAGGGCAAGCACCGCACCCCGCTCCAGTCGTTCACCTCCACCCCGCGCCCGCTCGACGGCGTCCCGCCGTTCGTGTGGCACGGCTCGATCCGCAGCCCGGAGATCGCCGAGCAGGCCGCGTACTACGGGGACGGGTTCTTCGCGAACCACATCTTCTGGCCGAAGGAGCACTTCATGCGGTTGATCAACCTCTACCGCGCGCGCTTCGAGCACTACGGCCACGGCAAGGCGCACCAGGCCCCCGTGGGCCTCGGCGGCCAGGTGTTCATCCGGCCCAACTCGCAGGACGCGGTCAACGAGTTCCGCCCGTACTTCGACAACGCCCCCGTGTACGGCCACGGCCCGTCGCTGGAGACCTTCACCGAGCAGACCCCGCTCACCGTGGGCAGCCCGCAGCAGGTCATCGACAAGACGCTGACCTTCCGCGAGCACTTCGGCGACTACCAGCGCCAGCTGTTCCTGGTCGACCACGCCGGGCTGCCGCTCAAGACCGTGCTGGAGCAGCTCGACCAGCTCGGCGAGATCGTGCCCGAGCTGCGCCGGGAGTTCGCGGCCAAGCGGCCCGCGGACGTGCCGGAGGCGCCCACGCACCAGAGCCTGCTGGCCGCGAAGACCGCCGCCGAGACCGGCGTCCAGTCCGTCGCCCGGACCGGGAAGGGGAGCGTCCGATGACCCGCATCGCCGTGGTGTCGGCGGGCCTCGGCGAGCCGTCGTCCACGCACCTGCTGGCCGACCGCCTCGCCGCCGCCACGTCCGCCGCCCTCGCCGCGTCCGGCGGCCCGGTCGAGGTCACCACCGCGCACCTGCGCGACGTGGCCCGCGACGTCGCGGACAACCTGGTCACCGGCTTCGCCGGTCCGAAGTTGCGCGCGGTGATCGAGGACGTGGTCGGCGCGGACGCGCTGATCGCCGTGACGCCCACGTTCAACGCCTCGTACAGCGGCCTGTTCAAGTCGTTCGTGGACGTGCTGGAGCCGACCTCGCTGGCGGGCAAGCCGGTGCTGATCGGCGCGACCGGCGGCAGCGAGCGCCACTCGCTGGTCCTGGACCACGCGCTGCGCCCGCTGTTCGCCTACCTGAAGGCGATCGTGCTGCCGACCGGCGTGTACGCGGCCTCGGCGGACTGGGGCGCGGGCTCCGGGCTGGTCGGGCGGATCGACCGCGCGGGGGCCGAGCTGGCGGACCTGCTGGTGGGCCGCGCCCCGGCCGCGCAGGCGGACCCGTACGCGGACGTCGTCCCGTTCGAGCGCCTGCTCGCCGGGGACCGCTGACCCCGGCGGGGCCGCCGCGGACCGGGGGCGCCCACCACCGCCCCCGGTCCCGCCCGCCGGTCGTCCGGAAAACCGGCTGACTCGCGCCCGCCCGCCGCTTAGGCTCTCCGGCGGAGCGGGCGGCGGGCGGCGTCCCCTCCGCGCCGGTGTCGGTGTCGGCGTCTGGGTCCGCGTCCGCGCGAGCGCAAAGCGCGACCGGAAAACCCGGATGAATCACCCGCCCGCCCCGCGCGCGCCACTCCCCGCGCGCTCCGCGTCACACCCGCTTTCCATTTGAATGCAATGCTCGGCTTTCCCTCTCGACCGGGTGAACGACCCATGAACCCCGAGTGGGTCTCATTCCCCGTGACACTCGTCCCGGTGTACCCGGAACAGGTGACCGTCACCCGGTGTGGCAGACTCCCGAGCATGGCTTCTCTCCGGTTTGCCCTGCCCAACAAGGGTTCGCTCAGCGAACCCGCCGCGCGGATGCTCAGCGAGGCGGGGTACCGCGTGAGCAGGTCGGGGCGCGAGCTGATCGTCGCGGACAAGGCCAATGGCGTGCAGTTCTTTTTCCTGCGCCCGCGCGACATCGCGGTCTACGTCGGCGAGGGTTCGCTCGACGTCGGCATCACCGGCCGCGATCTCCTGCTCGATTCCACGATCGCCGCCGACGAAATCCTGCCGCTTGGGTTCGGGCGCGCCTCGTTCTACTTCGCCGGGGTGCCCGGCGCCATTTCCGACGTCTCGGAGCTGGCGGGCCGCCGGATCGCCACCAGCTACCCGAAGCTGGTCGGCCGCCACCTGGAGGAGCAGGGCATCAAGGCGGACCTGGTCCGCCTGGACGGCGCGGTCGAGACCGCCGTCGAGCTGGGCGTGGCCGACGCCATCGCGGACGTGGTCGAGACCGGCATCACCCTGAAGACCTCGGGCCTGGCCACGTTCGGCGACCCGATCCTGCGCTCGGAGGCCGTGCTGATCCAGCGCGACGCCACGCGCGTCGACGCGGAGACCGCCGAGGCCGTCGAGGTGCTGGTGCGCAGGCTCAAGGGCGTGCTGATCGCCCGCAGCTACGTGATCCTGGACTTCGACTGCCCGACCAGCGCGCAGGAGGAGGCGTTCAAGCTGGTCCCCGGCATCGAGGCCCCCACGGTCTCGCCGCTGGCCCGCGAGGGCTGGGTGGCGGTCCGCTCGCTCGTGCCCAGGCACGACGCCCCCAAGATCATGGACCAGCTGTGGAACGTGGGCGCGCGGGCGATCCTGGTCAGCTCCCTGGACACCTGCCGCATCTAGCCCCGAGCGGGAAGCCACCGGACCGCCCGCCCCCGCACGGGGACGGGCGGTCCGCCGCTCCCCGGCGTCCTCGCCGAACCGCCCGTGGGCGGGCCCGGTGCCACCCGGCCCGCCGTCACCGCGCCCGCGTCACCGCACCCGCTTGGGGAACAGCGGTCCGGTCCCGGTCTCCGCGCCCACCTCGCGCCACCACCGGCTCCGCTCGGCCGTGGCCAGCCCGTCGACGGACACCTCCACCCCGGCCTCCCCGAGCACCCCGAGCAGGTCGGTCAGCGCCTTCACCGCGCTCGGGTGCGCCACCTCCAGCCCGGCGCGCACCCGGACCGCCCGCACCGGGAACGCCTCCAGCGCGGCCAGCTCGCCCGGAGCCACCGGGAAGTCGTCGACCTCCGCGCCCACGCCCGCGTCGGCGAGCACCCGCAGGTTGTCCGCGGCCTCGTCCCGCTCGAACAGCACCCGCGCGGGCACCGCGACCCGCAGCAGCCGCCGGGGCAGCCCGGTCTCCTCCAGCGCCCGCAGCGCCGACCCCACCAGGTCCTGGTCCGCGGCCTGCTCACCGCTGAGCGCCACCCGCACCGGCAGCTCCGCCCCGTCCCGCGCCCACTCGGCGGCCCGCTCGCACGCCGCCCGCAGCACCAGCGCCCCGAGGGGCACCGCGAACCCGGTCTCCTCGGCCAACCTCGCGCACCGGGCGTGCGGCAGCACCCCGAGGACCGGGTGTCGCCACCGCAGCACCGCCTCGGCCGCCACCACCCCCGCGTCCGCCAAGCGCACCACCGGCCGGTACCGGACCTCCAGCTCCCCGCGCCGCCACGCGCCGGGCATGGTCGCCGCGAGGGCGAAGTCCCGCCGGTCCGCCCCGTCCAGCTCCGGATCGGCCAGCGCCCACTGCCTGCTGCCCAGCCCGCGCGCCCGCCGCAGCGCGAGGTCGGCCGCCTCCAGCAGCTCGGCGGGCGGGGTCCCCGGCGCGGGCCGGTGCACCACCCCGATCGTGGCGGACAGCGCGATCTCCTGCCCGGCCACCTCCAGCGGCTCCCCGAGCCGCTCGTTGATCAGCCGCACCGTGGTCACCACGTCCGGCGTGCCCGCGACGTTCTCCACGAGCACCGCGAACTCGTCCGCCCCGAACCGCGCGATCATCGTGTTCTCACCGGGCACCGCCTCGAACAGCCGGGACGCGGCGGTCTTGAGCACGTGGTCGCCGACCGCCCGGCCGAGGCCGCCGTTGATCCGCGAGAACCCGTCCAGGTCCAGGTGGTAGACGGTGACGCCGGTCGCCGGGTCGGCCGTGCGCAGCGCCCGCTCCAGCCTGCTGGTGAAGTACTGCCGGTTCGGCAGCCAGGTCAGCACGTCGTGCAGCGACTGGTGGTTGAGCTGCCCCTGGAGCAGGCTCACGTCGGTCCGGTCCTCCACGACCACCACCGCGTCGGGCTCCCGGCCGGGTGGCCGCAGCGGCGCGGTGGTCAGCGCGGCCCACGCGACCTCGCCGTCCGGGCGGAGCAGCCTGCGCTGCCCGGACAGCGCCGCCGTGCCGCCGCATGCCAGGCCCACCAGGTCGGCCACGACCGCGCCCCGGTCCGCGGGGTGCACGAGTTCGAGCAGGTCGACGCCGGTCAGCGTGCCGCGGGCGCGGTTGAGGATGTCCGCGAGCGCGTCGTTGGCCTCCAGGACGCTGCCCTCGAACGTCACCGAGGCCACCCCGATCCGGGCGGCCTCCTCCACGATCCCGGCCTTGGCCGCCAGCAGCACCGACTCGGCCACCGGGAGCCCGGCCGCCGGACCGCCGGGGAGGTCGGCGTCGGGGAGGTTGTTGTTGGTGGGGTCCGCGTCGGGCAGGCCCGTGCCGGTGGGGGCCTGCCAGGGGGAGTTCTGGTCGACGGCGCCCGCGCCGGTGGGCGGGGCGTCGGCGCCCGTCCGCCTGCGGTGGGGCCCGCCGGGAGCGGTCTCCGGCGCGGGGGCGGTCTTCGCGCCGGTCGGCGGCGCGTCGCCGGTCCCGGCGCCGCTCAGGGCGTCGACGGCGTCGTCGGCGGGCGAGCAGTGGTGCGGCTGCTCGTCGTCGTCCTCGTCCAAGTCCTCCGGCGCGGCGGGTGCGGCGGGTGCGGCGGGCTGCCCGTCGACCGGGACCCGGACCGCCGCGCCGCGCGGGGTCGCCAGGGGGACGCTCTCCCCGCGGGGCCTCGGGGTGCGCGCGGACCTCGCCGCGCCGTGCGCCACCGCCTGCTCGGCGAACCCGGCGGCGAGCGCCGCCAGCACCGAGGGGACGCGGTTGCCGACCGCCGACAGGGTGGCCAGCCCCGGTAACCCGGCGCTCAGCAGCTCCAGCGTCACCCGCAGCGCCTCGGGGTCCTCGGTCAGCTCCGCGAGCACACCGCCCGTGGTGCGGCCCGCCGCGACGGCCAGGTCCGCGCTGCCCCGCGCCACGGCAGGCCCCGCGCCGTCCGGGTCGTCCTCGAAGTCGTCCTCGTCCCCGTCGCCGATGCCCAGCGCGCCCGCGCACAGCCGCTCGACCTCGCCGAGCAGCGCCCGCTCCAGCACCTGCCCCGGAACCCTGCCGCCCGAGTGCCCGGCCAGCAGCCCCGCCCACGTCCCAGCCAGCTCCGCGCGCTCGCGGAGCGCTTCCGCCTCCCGTGAAAGCGGAACCGTCATGTCACCCTCTCCGGTGGCTCTGCGTTCGGTGCGTTCGGTCTTCACGTCCGCGCGCGCCGGAACGTCCGGCGCGCGCGTGCCCACGAGGTGCTCCGGCGGCTGCGCCGATCAGGGCCCGCCCACCGGTCGTTCATCACAGCTTGCGCGACAGGGCTAATAGCGCCTTCGACCGGGTGGTGGACAGGAACCCGGATCATCCAACCGCCTGTCACCTCACCGCGCCAGCAGATCCTACAAATTAACTCGATCGTGGCAGTGGCTTCGCGTGCGACACGCCCTTAAGGCTCCCTTTAACCCCTGCTGAACGCGGTCGGGACGGTGTTCCGGGGTTCGCCGTGAACGCTTCCGGAACGTGGGACGACGCGGCGCAGAGTGACGCTCCGCAGTCGTGGGCTACACCGCAGAGCTGCGGAAACACCCCTTCGGGTCAATCTGCGGCCAATGCTGATCACGGCTGGGCGGCACGCCTCGAAAGGGGGCAACGCGGTCCCTGCTGACGTTCGGCGGATATTTGACCGGGGGGCGACCTGGGATGATCCGGTCGAATGCGGGTTTTCCGGTCGGCGCAGCCGGGCGGAAAACGGCGGCCGGTTCGATCGGGTCGCCCGGTCAATTCCTCACCACCTGGAAAGGGGCTTGTCCGGAGTTCGCGGGCGCCGCTCGCTGTCGGTCCCCGCTGCTAGCGTCGCGCGCATGACGACGACCCGCGTGCAGCGCACCGTCCGAGCCCCACGAGCAGCCGTGTACCGGGCCCTGCTCGACGGCGAGGCGGTGGGCCGCTGGATGGTACCCAACGGCATGAGCAGCGAGGTGCGGGCCTTCGACGCCAGGGAGGGCGGCGAGTTCCGGATCAGCCTCACCTCCGACGACCCGAGCACGACGGCGGGCAAGACCAGCGACCGGGTGGACAGCTACGGCGGTCGCTTCACGCGGCTGGTCCAGGACACCGAGGTGGTCCAGGTGGTCGAGTTCGACACGGACGACCCGGACACGGCGGGGGAGATGGTGCTGACGTTCACGCTGGTGGACGTCGAGGGCGGCACGCAGGTCACCGGCGTGCACGAGAACCTGCCGCCGAGCGTGCGGCCCGAGGACAACGAGCACGGCTGGGCGATGTCGCTGGGCAAGCTCGCGGCGCTCGTGGAGGAGCGGGAGCGGCAGCAGGGGCGGTAGCGGGGGAACGCCTAGCGGAGGGGAGTGCCTGGCCGGGAGGCTGGCGGAGGGGAACGCCTGGCCGGGGGAGTGCCTGGCCGGGGGAGTGCCTGGTGGGG
>NZ_JBQGCX010001330.1:0-18204 GCF_052038725.1 Actinosynnema sp. | reverse complement strand
CCGCTGGTGACCGGCGGGCAGGTGCAGCTCGAGGTGGAGGCGGTCGTCGCCGCCGCCAGGAAGCTCGGCGCCGTCGGCGAGGACTTCGGCGAGCGGATCGCCGCGCTCACCTCGGCGCTGGCGGCCGAGGGCGCGTGCTGGGGCGGGGACGAGTCCGGGCAGCAGTTCGCGAAGGCCTACGAGCCGAACGCGGCCAAGGCGCAGGACGTGATGAAGAAGGCCGCGGGCGCGATGGCCTCCATCGCGGACGGCCTGACCGAGCAGGCGGAGTCGATGCGGCGGCTGGACGACGAGATCCGGGCGCGCATGGGCCGGGCGGACGGCTGGCGTGGGCATCGAGATCCCCGGCTGGCTGGAGCAGGTCGCCTGGCTGGCGGCGGGCGAGTGGCCGGAGGGCGACGAGACCGCGCTGCGCAGGGTCGGCGCGGCGTGGGACCGGGCGGCCGAGGACGTGGACGCGGCGCTCCGGGACGCGGACGCGGCGGTGGCCGAGGCGCTGTCCAGCATGGACGGCGAGGCGGCCGACGCGGTCCGCGAGTTCTGGGCGCAGTACGCCGACGGCGACCAGGCGGCGCTGCGGGCGCTGGAGGAGCGGTCGCGGGAGCTGGGCGACCAGTGCCGCAACTGCGCGCTGCAGATCGAGTACGCGAAGCTGTCGATCCTGATCGCGCTGGGGATCTTCCTCGCCGAGCTGCTGGCGATGCTGGCGTCGGCGTTCGTCACGGCGGGGGCGTCGACGGCGGGCATCGTGCCCGCGCAGATCGCCACCAGGGCGACCATCCAGACGATCGTGCGCAAGCTCATCCAGTCGCTGGCGCAGCGGCTGGGGCGGAGCCTGGTGGGCACGGTCGTGCGGTCGGTGGTGACCGAGGTGGCCACGTCGGTCGGCACGGACCTGGCGGTGCAGGCGATCCAGATCGCGCGGGGCGACCGGAAGGGCGTCGACGGGAAGCTGGTCGGCGACGCGGCCCTGTCCGGCGCGATCTCCGGGGCGACGGGCGCGCTGGTCGGCGCGGGCGGGGACAAGCTCCTCGGCAGCGCGACCGAGGGCCTGGCCAGGAACGCGGCGCGCGAGGCGGCCGAGGAGGCGGTCACGGGCGTGGCGTCGACGGTCGCGGAGGCGGTCGTCACGGGCGAGGGCGTGAAGTTCGACGACCTGCTGCAGAGCGCGGCGAGCGGCGGCCTGGGAGGCGCGGTCGGGGGCGCGAAGACCCACTTCGACGGCGGCTCGCACGGCGGCTCGGCGGGTGATCCGGGCGGGTCGCCGGACCCAGGCGGCGTCTCGCCGACCGGGCTGGACCTGGACGCGCGGTCGACCCCGACTCCGACATCAACGCCGACGCCGACGCCGACGCCGACGCCGGTGAGCGCACCTCACGACGGCGGCGGCCAGGGCGCCCCGCCCCTCACGCCGAACGCGGACTCCCCGCCGCTCAGGCGCGCGCAGGACGCGACGTCGACGTCGTACGCGACGACCACCCCTGCGGAACCCGCCCACGCGCCGCAGTCCTCCCAGGAGCCCACGCCGAGGCAGTCGCAGCAGGCGGCGCCCCAGCAGTTCCCGCAGCAGTTCCCCCAGCCCGCTCCCGCGCAGGCGCCCACGCCCACGCAGAGCAACAGCAGCGGCACGCAGGCGCAGCAGTCACCCCCGAGAACCACCACCCCGACCCCTGCCCAGCCGCACTCCCCCACACCCCAGTCCCACCCGACGCAGCCCCACACCCCGGCCGCGCCCCCCAGCAGCACCCAGCCCGCGCACACCCCGAACACCACCGCGCCCGCGCCGCAGCAGCCACACCAGTCCCCGGCGGCGGCCCACCAGCCCTCCACCCCGCAGGCGCCCGCCCACCAGTCCCCCGCTCAGCAGGCGCCGGTCCAGCAGCCCTCCGCCCACCCGGCTCCCTCCCAACCAGCTCCCTCCCACCCGGCTCCTTCACACCAGGGCACGACCACCCAGCAGAGCGGCACGACGACCCCGCAGTTCCAGGGCGGCTGGTCGCCGCAGCAGGCCCCGCCGCCCTTCCCGCACCGCGCGCCGGACCAGCCCACCCCGGACGGTCGCCCGCAGCAGGCGTTCCCACAGCAGCCGTTCCAGCAGCAGCCGCACTTCCCGCAGCACAGCCCCCAGCCGACCGGTCCACTCCCGCAGCAGCAGGGTCACCCCGGCAGGCCCCAGGTCGATCCGGCCCAGTCGCACCGGTCCGAGCGCCCCGCACCGGACCAGCGCCAGCCCGCGCCCGCGCGCCGCCCGGACGGCCCGGCCCGGCACCAGGACGGCCCGAACCAGGACGTCCCGCCGCAGCGACCGACCGCCCCGGCGCACCACCCGGACGCCACGACGCCTCAGCGCGCCGACGCCCCCGCGCACCAGGTGGACGCCCCCGCCCTCCCCCAGGACGGCCCGGCCGCCCCGCACCGCGACCCGGTGAGCGAGGCCCCGCGCCCGCGCACCGAGCAGGAGCAGGCGTCGCGGATGCGCAAGCGGTTCTCGCTGCCCCCGGAGCTGGCGCACCTCCAGCCGCGCGCGGCCCTGACCCGCTCGGGCCTCTCGCTGCACCAGGACAAGCTCCACCCGGCCGTGCACCGCTCGGCGGACCGGGTCGCGGAGGACCCGCGCACCTACACCGTCGACGTCCACGGCACCGGGACCAGCGCGTCGGTGGACGGCACCCGCCTGTCGCCGAGGCAGCTGGCGGACATCATCCGGTCCACCGGCGACTGGGACGGCGAGAAGCCGATCCGGCTGATCTCCTGCAACACCGGCACGGACCCGAACGGCTTCGCCGCGCAGCTCGCCCGCGAGCTGGGCGCGGACGTCATCGCCCCGTCGAAGTACGCGTGGGTGGACGAGGCGGGCAACGTGTTCGCCTCGTCGAGGGAGTCCTCCCCCGACCGCCCGGACGGCGCCCCCGGCTGGCCGCCCAACGGCTCGTGGATCACCCACCGGCCGGACGGCACCAGCACCGACCACAACTCGACCACCCCGCCGGGCCACGACGCGGGCTGGGGCGACACCACGCCGGGCAAGGCCCCGAGGGCCTGGCACCGCGCTGCCCCCGACCAGCCGCCGCCCTGGACCGGTCCCGCGCACGACCCGCACGGCGGCCAGGCGGGCACCCCGCACCAGACCAGGTCGGGCAAGGGCGCGCTCGGCTGGGTGAAGACCGTGTTCACCCGCCAGGCCGACACCGACCCGCACGCGAACTCCCCCTTCCGAGGCTGGACCCCGGAGGCCGCGCAGCAGCAGCGCCAGCAGCAGGGCCTCACCGGCCGGCAGACCTGGAACGCCCCACAGCCCCAGCCGCCCGCAGCCCACCCGTCGGCGCCGGTCCCACCCGGCCAGACCGCCGGACACCCCGGCTGGCCAGGCGGCGCGCAGTCCCCCCACGGCCAGCCGGGCAGGCAGGCGCCCCCCGGCAGGCCGCAGGCCCCCGAGCCCTTCGGCAACGGCGACAACTCCCAGCGCACGCCGAACGGCGCCCCCGGCGCGCAGCAGTTCGGGCAGCCCGCCGCGAGGCAGCCGCTCGGGCAGGGCCACTTCGGCGCGACCACCCAGCAGGGCGGTCACCCCGGCCAGCCGCCCGGCCGCCAGGACCAGCACCCCGGTGCGAGCCGACCGGGCGTCCAGCCCCCGCAGCCGGGCATCCCGCAGGGCTACCAGCAGCAGGCGGGTCACCGGCCTGCGAGCGGCCAGCCCGCGGGCGGACAGCGGATGGGCGGCCAGCCTGGGCTCGGCCAGCCCGCGAGCGGCCAGCCCAGGGTCAGCCAGCCCGCGAGCGGGCAGCCTGGGATCGGCCAGTTCACGGGTGGACAGCGGACCGGCGGTCAGCCGATGGGCCAGCCGCAGGGCTTCGCCCAGCCGAGGCCCCCGCAGACCGGCCTCCCGCAATCCCACCCCGCGCAATCCCACCCCGCGCGAACCGGCCCCGCGCAGCCGGGCTACCGGCAGGGCCCGCCGCCGCAGGCGGGTTCCACGCCTCCCGGCGCGGGCAGGCCGGGTCCGCAGCGGTTCGGCCCGAACCCCGGTCCCGGACGGCCCGGTTTCACGCAGCCCGGTTTCACGCGCCCCGGTCTCGCCCAGCCCGGCTCGCAGCAGCCAGGTCCCGCACGGCCGAACACCCCGCAGACCAGCCCTGTCCAGCCGGGCCCCGCTCGACCGGGTTCACCGCAGCCTGGTCAGGCGCAGCAGCCGCGATACGGCCAGACCCCGCCCACCGGCTTCCAGCAGCAGGGCGACCGGGTCGCGCCGTCCGCACCCCAGCTCGACAACCGCGGCCAGCGGCCCACGCCCCCGACCCCTCCGGCAGGTGGTCAGCCGCAGGGCGAGCGCCCGCCCGCGCATCAACCGGCGTCCCCGGACGCGCAGCAGCCGGGCGCCCCGCGCGCGGAGACCCCCGCACGCCCGCAGCAGGCCACCGACCTGCCCGCCCCCGAGGTCCAGCAGACCACCGGGCACCCGCAGCAGGCGCTCGCGGACCAGCCGCGGACCCACCAGCCGTCCCCACAGGACGTGCCCGCGCAGAGCGCGCCGGAACAGGTCGCACCAAGCGGGATCAAGCCCGAGCAGATCAGGCCCGAAGAGGTCGCGCCCGAGCAGACCAAGCCCGCGCAGACCAAGCCCGCGCAGGCCGCGCCGGAACAGGCCGCGCCTGCGCAGCCGAGGCCCGAGCGGTCGGCTGAGCCGGGAACCGCCACGAAGCCCGTCGAGCCCGCCCCACCCGCCGCCCCACCCGCCGCCCCACCCGCCGCGCCGCGCGGTATCGCCGACCGGCTCGCCGACCTCACCACCCCCGTCGGGCGCGACCACACCCCGGCCCCCGACCGGGCCCCCGACCACCGGCCGGAGGACGCCGGGGCCCCTGGCACCCCCCAGCGCGAGCAGCCCGCCCACGACCTCGGCGACGACCTCGGGACCGGGGCCGAGCCCGACGAGCGCACGCCCACCGACCAGCTGCTCGAGGACTTCCTGGCCGCCTTCCACGAGCAGCTCGACCGGGAAGCGGCGCTCCGGGACGCCGTGAAGACCCCCTCCGGGCTGGAGTGGGTCGACCCGAGGAAGCAGACGATCCCCCCGGACGGCTGGCCCGACGGCCTGTCCGACGAGGAGCTGCGGGAGCTGCCGCAGGACGAGCGCAGGCGGCGCGAGGCCGAGGTGCTGCTGCGCGAGGAGGCGCTGCGGGCCTACCGCGCGGAGGGCGGCTACGCGCTGACCCCGGAGGAGGCCCGCGAGCTGACCCGGATGAGCTACGTCGGCGACGACGGGCGCTTCGTCCACCTGCCCGACGTGCCCGAGCACGGCGTCACCCCGGAGTTCCTGAACGACCTGAACAGGTACCTGGAGGAGCGCGGCCGTCCGAAGTACGAGGAGTACGACTTCAAGCCCGGCGAGCCCATCCCGGAGGAGTACCGGCTGACCAGGTCGGCTCCCGAGGAGATCACCAGGAACGACCTCGGCCTCACCGGCCAGGAGGTCCACGACCTGGTCCTGGGGAGCGCGAGCAAGCTCGAGCGGCTGGTCTGGCACTCGTACGGGGACGAGTGGCACCTCAAGAAGAACGCCTACTACCGGATGGACTCCCGAGGTCCCGGGCAGGTGACGGCCGAGGGCTTCACGCCGATCGGCGACCCCGCCGACCACCACTTCAACGTGGAGTCGCACATCTCCGGGAACACCACCAACAGCGGGTTCGTGTCGGCCTGCCGGGACCTGAAGGACATCTTCTCCCGCACCGGCGCGCAGCACGAGCCGGGCGGCGCCCGCACCCCGTACGAGGTGTTCGACAACAACGACGGCACCGCGACGGTCGAGGCGTGGGTGCACGCCTTCCACGTCCCGGCGGGCATCGACGCCGACGCCACCCTGCGGGACAACCCGGTGCGCGGCATGTCGGGCAACTCCGCGCACCAGGAGAGCGAGGTCGTCGTGCCCGGCGGAGTCCCGCCCCGGAACATCTCCTCGTCCTTCCTGGTGCGGATGGTCGTCCCCCTCGTGGACGGCGTCCCCGACTTCAAGAACGTGACGCGCCGGTCGATCGGCGAGCACGTCGAGAACCCCGGCTTCGACCCCGACCCCGAGCGGGGCGCGACGCGGACAGGCGGCAGAACATGATCATCTGGCGGAAAGCCCCCGACTACCTGAACCCGGAGAACGCGCTCTTCCGGCGCGAGGGCACGCCGCCCGAACAGGTCTTCGCCGAGGGCTTCCGGCCGGGCGGCGACGAGTTCGGCCTCGACCACCACGTCATGCTGGGCCAGGTCGGGCGGAGCGCGTTCGTGTCCTTCTCCCTCGGGGTGGAGAACCCGCTGCTCCAGCGCCCCGACGAGCGGGCTGCGACAGTGGTCCGGGACAGCAGGAGCTGGGTCAAGGTCGAGTACCTGTACCAGGTCTTCCACCCGAACGGGCTGCACGTGGACGCCACCTGGCACGAGCGGGGGCTCCCGCCGCTCCCCGCGGAGCAGCGCGGGCAGCTGCTGATCCCCGGCGGCGTGCCGGGCGCGCTGGTGAAGGAGGCGATCCCGCTCCTGCTCGCCTACCGGCTCGACGAGTACGGGTACCTCTACCTCCACTCGAAGACCTTCAAGGACACCATCCCCAACGAAGCCTTCGCCCCCGACGAGGTCGAGTGGGTCGGCAGCACCGGAGCGCAGAAGTGAGAGCGATCTTCCCCGAGTCCGCGGCCCCGGTCCGCTGCGTGGTCGCCAACGACGAGCCGCGCGCGCTGGAGTCCTGGGAGTGGAGCCCCTTCGGCGGCAGGCTCACCTTCGCGGACGGCTCGGTCGGGCAGCCGCCGAACTCGTACGAGGCGGTGCTGACCGTCTGGCCCTGCGTGACCGCGGGGGGCCGGACCGGGACGCTCGTGAGGCGCTTCGAGGACGGCAGGCTCCTGGTGACGGCGTCGGGCTGGCGGCTGCCCGAGGGCGAGGTCCCCCCGCCGCAGGCCGTCATGACGCCCTCGCTGGACGAGGTGGAGAGCCTGTTCCAGTACCGCGCCTCCTACCTCCCGCACACCGACACCTCCCCCGCGCCGTTCCTCTACCGGATGCCGGAGATCCCCGAGCCCGACCCCGAGGAGGGCGTCGAGGAGCACCTGGCCGCGCTCAAGGCGCTGATCGCCGAGCACGCGCCGGAGCGCTGGCTGTCGGCGCGGATCGAGGTGGAGGCGTTGAGCGGCTGGCAGGTGCTGACCGCGACCGCCCGGCAGGAGGGGGCCGAGGGCGTCGTCCACTGGTACCCGCCGCTGATGGTGGGCCAGTGGTTCGACCGGCTGCGCTCCCGGATGTACCGGTCGTCGCGGGGCGCCTGGTACAAGGCCGACCTGACCTTCACCCCGGACGGCGAGGTGGTTGCCTCGTACGACTGGCAGAGCGAGCCGCGCTGGCGCACGTTCACCTTCCGCCACCCGAACGAGCACCCCAACCCGCTGGTCAAGCACGACCTGCTGCGCTTCCCCAGGGCGGTCCAGGACGCGCCGGAGTGGGTGGTGCGGGCCAACTCGGACGGGCTGGACCTGGAGGTCACCCCGGAGCACGGCGTGCTCCCGTGGCCGGAGCCCCCGGTCCCGGCGATGATCCCGGCCAGGGTGTTCGAGCACTTCTCCGGCAACGACGAGACGGGGTACCGGGTCGCCTCCCACCGCCCCCGGCTGCACCCGGACGAGCGGCAGCTGGTGCTGTCCTACCTGAACAACGCGGTCGCGGTGCTGACCGGTCGGGGCCTGGAGGTCGACCGCCTCGACCCGGCGCACCCCGAGACGGTGCCCTCGGTGTTCCTGACCGACGGCCGGTGGGTGTGGGCGGGGATGATCGCCTACTACCTGGAGCGCCACGACCTGCCCCCCGAACCGGGGCTGCTCGCGCACATCAGGTCGCAGCGCTACCTGCTGCCGGAGCGGGTGTCGTCGGTGGCGCGGGCGCGGGCGCTGTCGTCCGCGACGACCCGGCAGGGCGGCCTCGCCCTCGCGGCCCTCGCACCGGGGGTGGCCGCGGCGGTCGAGACGGCGCTGGACGCGGCGCGGGGCATCGCCGAGCACCTGGGCCTGAACCCGATGGCGTACTCGCTGGGCGAGCACGCCGACGGCGCGATCAACCTGGTGCGGCAGGACGACGACTTCGTCGTCTACTGGGACTACCGGGGGCGGCGGCAGTTCTTCGCGGCCTTCGACAACCCCGGCGACGCGGCGACCTACCTGATCGGGTTCTTCTACAGCTACACGACGGCGCTGCGCGAGCCGGTGGACCTGCCGCAGGCGCAGGGCGACGGGCAGGGCGCGGCCGAGGGGCAGCAGCCGCCCCCGCCGGGCGCCTGACGGGTGGTTCACTGACGTCGTGGACGAGTTGATCACCGCGATGGGCGCGCTCGCCGGGGTCGAGGACGGCTCCGGCGCGGTCGAGGTCGTCGCGGTGCGCGGGGACGTCGTGGTCGTGCGGGTCGGGGACGTCGTGCTCAAGGCGCACGAGCGCGGCACCGACGGCTCGGCGCTCGGGGTTCGGCTGGAGGTCGCGCGCGGGCTCGGCGGGGTGCTGCTCGCGCCGCTCGGGCCGCCGGTCGAGGTGCTGGGGCGGGTGGTGACGCGGTGGCCCTTCGGGGAGGCCGTGCCGCAGTCCGCGCCCGAGGAGTTCCCGCTGGCGGACGCCGGCCGGTTGCTGGCCGCGCTGCACCTGGCACCCGTGCCGCCCGGCACGCCCGAGGCGGGGGCCTGGAGCCGGATGGCGCGGGCCGTGCGGGAGCTGCCCGCCGGGGCGCCCGGCGCGGACGTCGTGCGGGGCGCGTTCGGCACGCTGCCCGACCCGCCGCGCGGGTCCGCGCTCATCCACGGCGACTGGCACCTCGGGCAGCTGCTGCGCCACGGCGGCGCCTGGCGGCTCATCGACCTCGACGACCTCGGCCGGGGCCACCCCGCCTGGGACCTCGCCCGGCCCGCCGCGCTGCTGCTCGCCGGGGTGCTCGACGGGCGCGAGTGGGACCGGCTGCTCACCGCCTACCTGGGCGCGGGCGGGCCGGCCGTCGACCCCGCCGACCCGTGGGCCGCGCTGGAGGCGCCCGCCCGCGCGCTCGTCGTGCAGCTGGCGGCTCGGGCGCTGAGCGCGTCGGTCCGCGACGGCGTGCCGCTGGAACCCGCTCAGGAAGCCCTGGTCGCGACCTGCGACCGGATCGTCTCGGCCCACCGGGGACCGCGCCGCGGCTAATATCGCGGTCACCGGGCGCAACAGGAGGTAGCAGTGATGCAGTGTCCCAAGTGCCATGCGCAGATGCGCACCTATGACCGGATGGGCGTGCACATCGAGCAGTGCGACGGCTGCCGGGGCGTCTTCCTCGACTACGGCGAGCTGGAGGCGATCACCCGGCTGGAGAAGCAGATGGCCACCCCGCCGCCGCCCCCTCCCGCCGCCGCGCCCGCGCCCGCGCAGGTCCACTACGTGCAGCAGCCGCCGCCCGTCTGGGGCCAGCCGCACTACGGCGGCCACTACGGCCACCGCAAGCACCGCGGCCTGTCCGGCCTGTTCTACTCCTCGTGACCGCTCGGGGGCGGTGACCACGCGGGGGTGAACCACGCGGGGGGACCGAGGGGGCTGGCCGTCACCGGACCAGCAGATCGCCCGGACCTTCACCGGAGCTGAACGAGATCGGCGGCGCCCCGCGCAGGGGCGCCGCCGATCTGCTTCTCCCCGGTCGGGAACCAGCCCCGACAACGGGAGAAGGCCCCCGGCGAAACGCCGAGGGCCTTCCCACAACCAGAGCTCCGGTCAGCGGTAGTCGCGGCCGAAGTCGTAGTCGTCCAGCGGAACCGCGGCGCCCGTGCCGGTCCCGAACACGTCCGGCGTGTAGTAGCCGTCGTCGTAGCTCGGGATGGCGTACGCGGCGGCGCGCGCCTCCTCGGTCGGCTGGACCTGGATGTTCCGGTACCGGTTGATGCCGGTGCCGGCCGGGATCAGCTTACCGATGATCACGTTCTCCTTCAGGCCGATCAGCTTGTCCGACCGCCCGTTGATGGCGGCGTCGGTCAGGACGCGCGTCGTCTCCTGGAAGGAGGCCGCCGACAGCCACGAGTCCGTGGCCAGCGACGCCTTCGTGATGCCCATCAGGACCGGGCGACCGGCGGCGGGCTCGCCGCCCTCGGCCACGACCTGGCGGTTGCCCGACTCGAAGTCCGCGCGCTCGACCAGCGAGCCCGGCAGGAACTCCGTCGCACCCGAGTCGATGATCGTGACCCGGCGCAGCATCTGCCGGACGATGACCTCGATGTGCTTGTCGTGGATCGCCACGCCCTGGGCGCGGTAGACCTTCTGGACCTCCTGCACCAGGTGCAGCTGGGCCTCGCGCGGACCCATGACCCGCAGGACCTCGTGCGGGTCGGGCGTGCCCTCCAGCAGCTGCTGGCCGACGCTCACGTGGTCGCCGTCCTGCAGCGGGCCGGTGGCCGTGTTGGCCAGGCGCTGGCGCTTCGAGAGCTTCTCGAAGAGGATCTCCTCGGACCCGTCGTCCGGGATGAGGGTGATCTTCCAGAAGCGGTCGCCGTCCTCGATCCGCACGCGGCCGTCGACGTCGGCGATGGGCGCCTTGCCCTTCGGGACGCGGGCCTCGAACAGCTCCTGGACGCGCGGCAGACCGGTGGTGATGTCGTCACCGGCCACACCACCCTGGTGGAAGGTGCGCATCGTCAGCTGGGTGCCGGGCTCACCGATGGACTGGGCGGCGACGATGCCGACGGCCTCGCCGACGTCGACCAGCTGGCCGGTGGCCATCGAGCGGCCGTAGCAGGACGCGCACACGCCGACCGCGGACTCGCAGGTCAGCACGGAGCGGACCTTCACCCGGACGACGTTGTTGGTCACCAGGGTCTGGAGCGCCGGGTCGCCCAGGTCGTCACCGCGGTTGAGGACGATGTTGCCGTCCTTGTCGGTGATGTCCTCGGCCAGGGTCCGGGCGTACACGCTGGTCTGCGCGAACTCGTGCAGGCCGACGCGGTCGCTCAGGACCTCGCCCACGGTCATGCCCACGCCGCGCGTGGTGCCGCAGTCGATCTCGCGGATGATGACGTCCTGCGAGACGTCCACCAGACGACGGGTCAGGTAGCCCGAGTCCGCCGTGCGGAGCGCGGTGTCGGCCAGACCCTTGCGGGCGCCGTGCGTGGCGATGAAGTACTCCAGGACCGACAAGCCCTCGCGGAACGAGTTCTTGATCGGGCGCGGGATGTACTCGCCCTTCGGGTTCGTGACCAGGCCGCGCATGCCCGCGAGGGAGCGGACCTGGGTCATGTTGCCCGCCGCGCCGGACTTCACGATCTTGCGGATCGAGTTGTCCTCGGGGAAGTTGTCCTCCATGACCTGGGCGACGTCCTCGGTCGCCTTGGTCCACACCTTGACGAGCTCGTTGTTGCGCTCGGTGTAGGACAGCTGACCGCGCTGGTAGCGCTTCTCCACCGCGTCGGCGAGCTTCTCGTACTCGTCCAGGATGCCCTGCTTGGCCTGGGGCACGAGCACGTCGGAGATCGCGACGGTCACGCCGGACCGGGTGGCCCAGTGGAAGCCGGCGTCCTTCAGCTTGTCCAGCGTCCGGGCGACGGTGACCATCGGGTACCGCTCGGCGAGGTCGTTGATGACCGTGGCCTGCCGCTTCTTGGGCATGACCTCGTTCAGGAACGGGTAGTCCTGCGGCAGGACCTCGTTGAACAGCACCCGGCCGAGGGTGGTCTCGGCCAGCCACGGCTGACCGGGCTCCCAGCCCTCCGGCTCCTGGCCGCGCGGCGGGTTCTTGTCGGTGATGCGGATCTTGCACATCGCCTGGAGGCCCAGCGCCTTGCGGTCGAACGCCATCTGCGCCTCGGCGGGCGAGGAGTACGCCTGGCCCTCGCCGAGGTCGTTCTCCTTGTGCCAGGTCAGGTGGTACAGACCCGTCACCATGTCCAGTCGCGGCATGGCCAGCGGCTTGCCGGACGCGGGCGAGAGGATGTTGTTCGACGACAGCATCAGCACGCGCGCCTCGGCCTGGGCCTCGGCGGACAGCGGCAGGTGGACGGCCATCTGGTCGCCGTCGAAGTCGGCGTTGAACGCCTCGCAGACGAGCGGGTGGAGCTGGATGGCCTTGCCCTCGACCAGCTGCGGCTCGAAGGCCTGGATGCCGAGGCGGTGCAGCGTGGGCGCGCGGTTGAGCAGCACCGGGTGCTCGGTGATGACCTCTTCGAGGACGTCCCACACCGCGGGGCGCGCGCGCTCGACCATGCGCTTGGCCGACTTGATGTTCTGCGCGTGGTTCAGGTCCACCAGGCGCTTCATCACGAACGGCTTGAACAGCTCCAGCGCCATCTGCTTGGGCAGACCGCACTGGTGCAGCTTGAGCTGCGGGCCGACGACGATGACCGAACGGCCGGAGTAGTCGACGCGCTTGCCGAGCAGGTTCTGGCGGAACCGGCCCTGCTTGCCCTTGAGCAGGTCGGACAGCGACTTGAGCGGGCGGTTGCCCGGACCGGTCACCGGACGGCCGCGGCGGCCGTTGTCGAACAGCGCGTCGACGGCCTCCTGCAGCATCCGCTTCTCGTTGTTGACGATGATCTCGGGCGCGCCGAGGTCGATCAGTCGCTTGAGGCGGTTGTTGCGGTTGATGACGCGGCGGTACAGGTCGTTCAGGTCGGAGGTCGCGAAGCGGCCACCGTCGAGCTGCACCATGGGGCGCAGGTCCGGCGGGATGACCGGGACGCAGTCCAGGACCATGCCCTGCGGGTTGTTGCGGGTCGCCTGGAACGCGGCGACGACCTTGAGGCGCTTGAGGGCGCGGAGCTTCTTCTGGCCCTTGCCGCTGCGGATGGTCTCGCGCAGCACCTCGGCCTCGGCGTCCACGTCGTAGTCGCCGAGCAGCTTCTGGATGGCCTCGGCGCCCATGGCGCCGGTGAAGTAGTCGCCGTACCGGTCGTACAGCTCGCGGTAGAGCTGCTCGTCGGCGATGAGCTGGGCGCGCTCCAGCTTGACGAACGTGCTCCAGATCTCGTCGAGCCGGTCCAGCTCGCGCTGGGCGCGGTCGCGGAGCTGGCGCATCTCGCGCTCGCCGCCCTCCTTGACCTTGCGGCGGACGTCGGACTTGGCGCCCTCGGCCTCCAGCTCGGCCAGGTCGGCTTCCAGCTTCTGCGCGCGGGCCTCGACGTCCGCGTCGCGGCGGTTCTCGACGCGCTTGCGCTCGACCTGCATCTCGCTGTCGAGCGTGGGCTGGTCGGTGTGGCGCAGCTCCGCGTTGACGCCCACGATGACGTAGGCCGCGAAGTAGATGATCTTCTCGAGGTCCTTGGGGGCCAGGTCGAGCAGGTAGCCCAACCGGCTGGGGACGCCCTTGAAGTACCAGATGTGGGTGACCGGCGCGGCCAGTTCGATGTGGCCCATGCGCTCGCGGCGCACCTTGGCGCGGGTCACCTCGACGCCGCAGCGCTCGCAGATGATGCCCTTGAAGCGCACGCGCTTGTACTTGCCGCAGTAGCACTCCCAGTCCCTGGTGGGACCGAAGATCTTCTCGCAGAACAAGCCGTCCTTCTCCGGCTTGAGCGTGCGGTAGTTGATGGTCTCGGGCTTCTTGACCTCGCCGAAGGACCACTGGCGGATGTCGTCCGCGGTGGCGAGACCGATGCGGAGCTCATCGAAGAAGTTGACGTCGAGCACGTCTACTCTCTTCCCCTTTTGGATCGGTTGCCCCGAAAGCAGGGCTGGAGGGCTGGCTCAGGAGCTTGGGGGGACCGAGGGGGCGCCGGTAGGGGCGCCCTCCTCGGTTCCGGCGGGTCAGTTGACGACGTCGTCCACGGACGGCGACTCGGACCGCGACAGGTTGATGCCGAGGTTCGCAGCCGCGCGCTCCAGGTCTTCGTCGTCGCCGTCGCGCATCTCGATCGCGGCGCCGTCCGAGGACAGCACCTCGACGTTGAGGCACAGCGACTGGAGCTCCTTGAGCAGCACCTTGAAGGACTCCGGGATGCCCGGCTCCGGGATGTTCTCGCCCTTGACGATGGCCTCGTAGACCTTCACGCGGCCGAGCACGTCGTCGGACTTGATGGTGAGCAGCTCCTGCAGGGTGTAGGCGGCGCCGTACGCCTGCATCGCCCAGCACTCCATCTCACCGAAGCGCTGACCACCGAACTGCGCCTTACCACCCAGCGGCTGCTGCGTGATCATCGAGTACGGGCCGGTCGAACGCGCGTGGATCTTGTCGTCCACCAGGTGCAGCAGCTTCAGGATGTACATGTAGCCGACCGACACGGGGAAGGGGTACGGCTCGCCGCTGCGCCCGTCGAAGAGCTGCGCCTTGCCGTTCTCCTTGACCATGCGCTCGCCGTCGCGGTTCGGGACCGTCGAGCCCAGCAGGCCCGTGATCTCCTCCTCGCGCGCGCCGTCGAAGACGGGCGTGGCGGTCTTGGTGCCGGGCTCGACCTCGTAGAGGTCGGCGGGCAGGTTCTTCGCCCAGTCCGGGTCGCCGTTGATGCTCCAGCCCTGCTTGGCGATCCACCCGAGGTGGGTCTCCAGGACCTGGCCGATGTTCATACGACGGGGGACGCCGTGCGTGTTCAGCACGATGTCGACCGGGGTGCCGTCCTCCAGGAAGGGCATGTCCTCGACGGGGAGGATCTTGCCGATGACGCCCTTGTTGCCGTGGCGACCGGCGAGCTTGTCACCGTCCTGGATCTTGCGCTTCTGGGCCACGTACACGCGGACCAGCTCGTTCACGCCGGGGGGCAGCTCGTCGTCGTCCTCGCGGCTGAACACGCGGATGCCGATGACCTTGCCGTACTCGCCGTGCGGCACCTTGAGCGAGGTGTCGCGGACCTCGCGCGCCTTCTCGCCGAAGATCGCGCGGAGCAGCCGCTCCTCGGGGGTCAGCTCGGTCTCGCCCTTGGGCGTGACCTTGCCGACGAGGATGTCGCCCGGCTGGACCTCGGCGCCGATGCGGATGATGCCGCGCTCGTCCAGGTCGGCCAGGACCTCCTCGGAGACGTTCGGGATGTCCCGCGTGATCTCCTCGGCGCCCAGCTTGGTGTCGCGGGCGTCGATCTCGTGCTCCTCGATGTGGATCGAGGTCAGGACGTCGTCCTGCACGAGGCGCTGCGACAGGATGATCGCGTCCTCGTAGTTGTGGCCCTCCCACGGCATGATCGCCACGAGCAGGTTCTTGCCCAGGGCCATCTCGCCGTTCTCGGTGCACGGGCCGTCCGCGAGGACCTGGCCCACCTGCACCCGGTCGCCCTCGTTCACGATGGGCTTCTGGTTGATGCAGGTGCCCTGGTTCGAGCGGCGGAACTTGTGCATCCCGTAGGTCTGGCGGGAGCCGTCGTCGGCCATGACCGTGACGTAGTCGGCGGAGATCTCCTCCACCACGCCGGTCTTCTTGGCCACCACGACGTCACCGGCGTCGACCGCGGCGCGCAGCTCCATGCCGGTGCCGACCAGCGGGGACTCGCTGCGCAGCAGCGGCACCGCCTGGCGCTGCATGTTCGCGCCCATGAGGGCGCGGTTCGCGTCGTCGTGCTCCAGGAAGGGGATCATCGCCGTCGCGGCCGAGACCATCTGGCGGGGCGAGACGTCCATGTAGTCGACGTCGCGCGGGTCGATCATCTCGACCTCGCCGCCCTTCTTGCGGACCAGGACCTTGCCCTCGAGGAAGTTGCCCTCCCCGTCGATCCTGGCGTTCGCCTGGGCCTTGACGTACCGGTCCTCCTCGTCCGCGGTCAGGTAGTCGATCTGGTCGGTGACCCGGCCGTCGACGACCTTGCGGTACGGCGTCTCGATGAAGCCGAACGGGTTGACCCGCCCGTAGGAGGACAGCGAGCCGATCAGGCCGATGTTCGGGCCTTCAGGGGTCTCGATGGGGCACATGCGGCCGTAGTGCGACGGGTGGACGTCGCGGACCTCCATGCCCGCGCGCTCACGCGACAGACCACCGGGGCCCAGCGCCGAGAGGCGGCGCTTGTGGGTCAGACCGGCCAGCGGGTTGGTCTGGTCCATGAACTGCGAGAGCTGGGACGTGCCGAAGAACTCCTTGATCGCCGCCACGACGGGACGGATGTTGATCAGGGTCTGCGGCGTGATCGCCTCGACGTCCTGGGTCGTCATGCGCTCGCGCACGACGCGCTCCATGCGGGAGAGGCCGACCCGGATCTGGTTCTGGATCAGCTCGCCGACGGTGCGCAGGCGGCGGTTGCCGAAGTGGTCGATGTCGTCGACCTCGACCGGCACCTCGGTCTCGCCCGGCTGCATGCTGGTCTCACCGGCGTGCAGGCGGACCAGGTACTCGATCGTCGTGACGATGTCGTCCTCGGTCAGCACGCCGGTGCTGATCGGGGTGTCCAGGCCCAGCTTCTTGTTGACCTTGTACCGGCCGACCTTGGCGAGGTCGTAGCGCTTCTCCTTGAAGAAGAGCGTCTCCAGCAGGGCCTGGGCGGACTCCTTCGTCGGGGGCTCGCCGGGGCGCAGCTTGCGGTAGATGTCGAGCAGGGCCTCGTCGGTGCCCGCCGTGTGGTCCTTCTCCAGGGTCGTCAGCAGCGTCTCGCTGAAGGAGAAGCGCTCGCGGATCTGCTCGGTGCTCCAGCCGAGGGCCTTGAGCAGCACGGTGACCGGCTGGCGGCGCTTGCGGTCGATGCGGACACCCACGGTGTCGCGCTTGTCGACGTCGAACTCCAGCCACGCGCCCCTGGAAGGGATGATCTTGACCGAGAAGACGTCCTTGTCGGTCGTCTTGTCGATCGCGGTGTCGTAGTAGACGCCGGGGGAACGGACGAGCTGGGACACGACGACCCGCTCGGTGCCGTTGATGATGAACGTGCCCTTGTCCGTCATCATCGGGAAGTCACCCATGAACACCGTCTGGCTCTTGATCTCGCCAGTGGTGTGGTTGGTGAACTCCGCGGTGACGAACAGCGGGGCCGCGTACGTCATGTCCTTGTCCTTGCACTCCTCGGTCGAGGCCTTGACCTCGTCGAAGCGCGGATCGGAGAAGGACAGGGACATCGAGCCGGAGAAGTCCTCGATGGGGGAGATCTCGTTCAGGACCTCTTCGAGGCCGCCCGTCGGCGCCTCGTCGCCCTCGTCGACGCGGCGCTGGAACCACGCCTCGTCGCCGGTGAGCCACTCGAACGACTGGATCTGGAGGTCGAGCAGGTTGGGCGTCTGGAGCGGCTCGTGGATCTTCGCAAACGAAACCCGCTTCGGCGCTCCAGGGATCCCCGACGTGGAGTTGGTCGCAGCAGTGGCCTTGGTCGCGCGAGAGATCGCCAAGATGCGTCCTTCCAGGGACAGGTAGCTGGCTAGTCAGCGGAACTAGCACGGCTGTCAAGGGTGCGGCGATGCCCGGCAATCCAGCTCTCGGCGAAGGGCAAACGGAAAGAGGGCAGCGCAAAGGGGCAGTCTAGCTGCGCGCGCGCAGGCTGTCGAGAGGCACCTGGAAGGACCTTTCTCGTGCTCACCGACAGAGTGACCCGGACGACGCTCGCAGTCAAGATGCCACGCGACGATCACCCTCGTGGCGCACCGCGCGTTTACCGGAAGTGACGGCCGTGACCTGCGAGAACGACGCGGGGGTCGGCGTCCGAAGCGGACGCGGGCGGTACGGGCGGGGGAAAACCGCCGGTCGGGACCGTGGGGCGGTGACGGCGAATACGTGACCCGAATCACTCGTTTTCAGCCTTGTTCACCCTGCGTTCGCACACTTGGCCAACTCGGCCGCCTGGGTCGCGTCCTGGCCGAACAGGTCCATGCCGTCGACCAGCCAGCGATCGCCCTCCTTGCGCGCCCCGACCCGCATCATCGCGACGCCGCCGCCGCTGCGGTTGTCGGTGGTGCGGGTGGTGACCTGGTCGAGGAAGAGCAGGACGGTGGCGCGGTCGCCGTCGAGCGAGGTGACGCCGCTGGTCACGGCCTTCACGGTGACCACGAGCTTCTGCTCGGGGGCGAGGGCGCGGACCTGGCCGAAGATCGCGTCGTACTGGCACTCGGCGCGGCCCACCAGCACCTCGGCCGCGGCGCGCTCGGTGGCGCCGACGTCGGCGAAGTCGTAGGAGAAGGCCCGCTCGACGGCGTCCCGCACCTGTTCGCCGACCTCGGCGGTCCCGGCGGCGTCGACGAGGGCGCGGTCGTGGGCGACGCGGGAGGCGGCGGTCTGGAACCAGGCGCCCAGGGCCAGGAGGAGGGCGGAGAGGAGGACCAGGGCGGTGGGGAGGAGCCAGGGGCGGCGGGGTGGGG
>NZ_JBQGCX010001329.1:0-15931 GCF_052038725.1 Actinosynnema sp. | reverse complement strand
TCACCCGCCGCTTCACCGCGGGCGCGGACGGGCTGTTCCCCCTCGGCTCCATCACCGACCTGAACGGCAACCACGTCACCGTCGACCACGACGTCGACGGCGTCCCGACCGACGTCCGCCACTCCGGCGGCTACCAGGTGTCGGTGCGCTCGACCGGCGGCCTGGTGACCGCGCTCGCGCGGCCCGACGGCCGGGAGTCGACCGCGACCTGCGACGCGGGCCGGAGGCCGCTCGTGGTGACCGACGTGGACGGCGCGGTGTGGCGGCGCGAGTACGACACCAGGGGCAACCTCCTCGCGGTCACCGACCCCTCGGGCGCGCGCACCCGGTTCGACCGGGACGAGCGCGGCAACGCCGTGGCGATCACCGGCCCGCTCGGCGAGGTCCGCCGGATCGCCTACGACCGCGCGGGCCTGCCCGTCGCGATCACCGACGCCGAGGGCGGTCGCACCCGCTACCGGCGCGACCGGTTCGGCCGCGTCCGCGAGGTGACCGACCCGCTCGGCTCGACCACCACCCTCGGGTGGACGATCGAGGGCAGGCTCACCTCCCGCACCCTCCCCGACGGCTCGGTGGAGCGGTGGCGGTACGACGGCGAGGGCAACCCGGTCGAGCACGTCGACGCGGCGGGCGCGGTCTCCCGCACCGGCTACACCGGTTTCGACCAGCCCGCCTGGCACGTCGGTCCGGACGGCGCGCGGCTGGAGTTCGGCTACGACCCCAACCTGCGCCTGACCTCCGTCGTCAACGCCCAGGGGCGGGGGAGCGGATCGCCTACGAGCGCGACGAGCTGGGCAGGCTGCGCGCCAAGCGCACGCCCCAAGGCGATACCACCTACGAGCACGACCCGGCGGGGCGGCTGGTCAGGGCGGTCAACGGCGACGCGGACGTGGTGATCGAGCGCGACCCGCTCGGCCGGATCGTCGCCGAGACCGTCAACGGGCGCACCCTGCGCTCGGAGCACGACGCCTCGGGCAACCGCGTCCGCAGGGTGACCCCGACCGGTGCGGTCAGCGAGTGGGAGCACGACGGGACGGGCAGGCCCACGGCACTGCTGGCGGGCGGCAGGCGGACCGCGTTCGGGTACGACGCCGCCGGGCGGGAGGTCCAGCGCGTGATCGGCGACTCGACCCGCCTCAGCCAGGTCTGGGACGCCGGCCACCGGTTGCTCGCCCAGAGCCTCACCGCGCGCGGCGCGCACGTGCAGCGCAGGGACTACCGGTACCGCGTCGACGGCAACCTGCTCGCGGTCGACGACCTCCTGGCCGGGCCGCGCCGGTACGAGCTGGACCAGGCGGGGCGGGTGACCTCGGTGCGCGGCAGCGGCTGGAGCGAGAGCTACGCGTACGACCGGGCGAGCTGGCCCTGGCGACCTGGCCGGGCGACGCCTCGGGCGCGCGGTCGTACGCGGGCACGCTGATCCGGCGAGCGGGTGACGTCCACTTCGAGCACGACGCGCAGGGCCGGGTGGTCACCCGCGCGCGCCGCACGCTGTCCGGGCGGGAGCGGGCGTGGCGGTACGGCTGGGACGCCGAGGACCACCTGGTGTCCGCGGTGACCCCGGACGGCGCCCGGTGGGCGTACCGCTACGACGGGCTCGGCAGGCGGGTCGCGAAGGAGCGGCTCGACGCGGGTGGTGCGGTCGTCGACCGGGTCGACTTCGTCTGGGACGGCCTGGTCCTGGTCGAGCAGATCACCGGCGGGACCGCGCTGACCTGGGACTACGAGCCCGGTTCGCACCGCCCCCTCACCCAGGTCGAGCGGGTGCTGGCCGCGCCGCAGGAGTGGGTGGACGCCCGGTTCCACGCGGTGGTGTCGGACGTGGTGGGGATGCCCACCGAGCTGGTCGACGACGGCGGCGCGCTGGTGTGGCGGTCGCAGCGGACCCTGTGGGGCGCCGCCCTGGCGGAGTTCGCGGGCGGCCCGGACTGCCCGCTGCGGTTCGCGGGCCAGTACCACGACCGGGAAACGGGGCTGTTCTACAACGTCCACCGCTACTACGACCCGGAGACCGCGCGCTACAGCTCCCCGGACCCGCTGGGCCCGCTCGCGGGCCCGAACCCGCACGCCTGCGTCGTGAACCCGCTGAGGCTGACCGACCCGCTGGGGCTCAGCGGCTGCGACCGGGCGCTGGAGATCCTCACCAACCCGGACGGCGTCTACCACTCCACCGGCACCGGCGGACGGCTGATCTTCCGCCAGGGCGACGACGTCCTGATCACCGAGGGGCCGGGCAGCAAGGCGGGCCAGCTGGTGACCAGCTACGGCCCGTCCGGCCCGAGGGGGGGACAGCAGCGCGGCCGTCTTCGGCGGCGCGCCGTCGGACCCTGGGCTGCCCGTCACGCATGACATGATCGTGGAGGGCCGGGTGCCCGTGCCGGGTGGCGGCACGCTGCCCCCGGCGGTCCAGGTGCTGCCGCGCTAGCAGGAGGTGCCAGGTGGGCGTCGAAGTCGTGGAGGGCGGCGGTCTGCCACACGTGCCGAGGCTGGCGCTGGGCAACCGCTCGGTGCTGGTCGGCCCGTACGGCAGCGCCGCGGAGCACGAGCGTCACGTGCTCGACACGGCGGGCGCCGGGAACTGACCGGACACGGAGGACGACGAGTACCGCTTCGACCGGGGCACGGGTGCGCTGGTCAGCGCTTTCACCCACATCCCCGACACCCCCTGGCCCCCCGGCCTGGCACACCCTCCCCGAGCGCGGGGCGTCCCTCCGCTGCCCCGCTCCCGCACCGCGTTCCCCCGCGTCCGGGTACTGGCTGGCGCCGGACGCGTCGGTCCTGGTGTGCGCCTACACCCCCCGCGCGGGCGAACCCCGCCGCGTGGACGTGGCGCCGGGCTTCGCGCTGCTCGTCGGTGACGGCGGTCTGCACGGCTGGCTGCTCGACCACCCGGACCGCCACGTGGTCACGGCCTGGGAGCCCGCGACCCCCGACGTGCCGGACGAGGACTTCCGAGTCGCGTTCACGGCCTACTTCAGCTTCACCACACCCGAGTCGGTCGAGGCTCTGGAGGACGGCGACCCGAGCGTCCTGTCCCGGTTGGCAGAACTGCGCGACACGATCCCGCTGTCCGAGGGCGCCCACCCCCGCAGAGCGGCTCTCCACCAAGCGGTCGAGGGCTTGCTGGACTTCTACGGCTGACCCCGGTCATGACAACGCGCGAAGAACTGCACGCCCTCCTGACGAACCCCGCGCTTTCGCACCCCGAGGGGGTGCGGCACGTCCGGGCGCTGGCCGACGTCGAGGACCGCATCACCGAGATGTTGTCGAAGTGTGCCGCTGCCGCACGTGCCGGGGCGGCTGATGAACGTGAGCTCTGCTCAGGTGGCGAAGTAGGGCCCGGTCCGCGTGCTGAACCCGTGCTCGATGCGGAGGCGGATGGACGGGTGGATGGTGAGGTCGGCCAGGTCGTCGCGCGTGACCCAGTGGACTTCGCTGGACTCGTCGCTGGTGCGCAGCTCGCCGCCGAGCAGCCGGGCGCGGAAGCAGATCGAGAACTCCTGGCGGACTTCGCCGTCGGTGTAGGCGATGACGTGGGCGGGGTCGGAGTAGACGCCGATGACGCCGGTGGGCTCGACGTCGAGGCCGGTCTCTTCCTCGACCTCGCGCACGACGGTGCGGCCGATGGTCTCGCCGACGTCCTGGGCGCCGCCGGGGATGGAGTACAGCCCGTTGTCCGTGCGCCTGATCATCAGGAGTCGACCCTGCTCGTCCTGGACGAAGGCCGTCACCGCGACGACGATGCTGGTCGCCTCGGGAGCGTCCGGGTCGTTGTAGTGATCGGTGCGCGCCACACCTCACTGCCTACCACCCAGAGGACGTCCTGTGGCCGACAGCGGCAGTCCAAGCCCCCCGGAAATAGATCAAGCCCCGACCGCGCAAGCGCTGGTCAGAGCTTGATTCACCCGGCGAAAGGTGAGTGCCCCCGGCAGGATTCGAACCTGCGACACACGGTTTAGGAAACCGATGCTCTATCCCCTGAGCTACGAGGGCGCGTCCCACAGCCTACCGGGCCCCCGTCACCCGTGCGGAGCCAGGGGGTGCACATCGCGTGAGATCCCCCCTCCTCCGGTCTCCGCTGTTGGGGGGAACCCGGCCTCTCCTCCTTCTGCCCGCCCGGTTCGTGGGGTACAGAAGTTGCATCCCCATCCCGATGCGAAGGTTCACCCATGAGCGGTAGACCCTGGCCCGACTTCCGGCCCGGACCCCTCGGGGCCGTTGGTTCCTGGTGGCGGCGGCGGCAGATGCGGCGGGCGGAGCAGTTCACGTTCGTGCCGCCTCCGACCACGCACGAGCTGGTGTTCGAGACACCGCTGCCCTCCGCCGTGTACGGGCTCGACTTCCACGCCAAGTTCACCATCCACTGGCGCGTCGACCTCACCTCCGGGCTGCGGCACCACTCGCCGCGCAGCGCCGCCGTCAACGACGTGGTCCAGCGCGCCCGCGCGGTCACCGAGGGCTCGATGCTGGTGCACCACGCGCCGCTCAAGCACCAGCTCGGCGACGAGCTCGCCGACGAGCGCCAGGTCGAGGGCACGCACGTGTGGGCCCGCGCCGAGCAGGTCGAGCTGCGGGTGGACGACGCCGACCTGGAGATGGCCCGCAAGCACATCGAGCTCCTGCGCGCCACGACCATCCGCCAGGCCGAGCGCGACGCCGAGCGGGACGAGATCCGGTACCTGCGGGACGAGGTGCTCACCGACCTGTCCACCGCCACGATCTGGTGGCTGCACCGCAACGGCTACCAGGTCGAGCAGGCCGTCGCCCTCGCCCAGCAGCTCGACGACCTCGTCCGGATCGCCGCCCAGCGCCGCGACCGGCACTGGGCCGACACCCTCGTCAGCAGCTTCGAGAGCGCCATCCCGCGCCTGTCCCACGACCACCGCACCGACCTGCGCCAGCACCTCGCCCAGGCCCTCGGCGTCTACGGGGGCACCTCCGTCGCGGCCGAGTTCGCCGACCAGGTCGGGCTCCCCCAGAGCCAGAGCCAGAGCCAGGGGCAGAGCCAGGGCCAGGCGCCGCAACCGCAACCACCCACCATCCCCGCCCAGAAACCCCCGGAGCAGCTCACCACCGGCCCCGACGACCCCCGAGACCGGCTCGAACCCGGTGACGCCACCCCGCGCAACGGCGTCGCGAACCCGCACCGCTGACCCCGCCCCGCGCCGGACAGCGGAAGACCCCGGTCCCTGGGGGTGGACCGGGGTCTTCCTGTGGGCCGGCCTACGGTTCGTAGACCTCAAGTTCGTACAGCGAGTATCCGGAACCGGGCCCTGGTTGGGAACCCGTCATTTGTACGAACCCCCTCTGGCGGGGTCGCGTGAAATACCGGAAAACCCGCTCCCACCAGCTACTCCGCGCGCAGGGAAGGCCATTCCACGTCGTTCTGGAAGACTTCGACCGAATGCGCGCTGCCGAACACCGAAGCGGATCGCCGCGACGGGAACTGCACCACCTGCTGGTAGGTCGGCCGGTTCTGCCAGGTGATCTTGTCCTGGGTGATGCCGCCCATCGCCCGGTGCACGATGGAGTCCGCGCACCACTGGTCGCCCGCCGCGCAGCTGTCGTCACCGGGGTAGGTCGTCGTCGCGGGCACCGCGATCGCCTGCCGCAGGCTGTCCAGCAGCACCTGCCTGCACCGCGCCAGGTCGCCGCCGCCGCAGTACTTCGCGCCCAGCGGCCCGGCCACCTGGTCGCCCAGCACCGCCCGCAGGTCCTTCTGCGCGAAGCCCCACCAGCCGTACTGGAACGCCGACCCCTTGTGCTGCTGCACGCCGCGCGGGTCCGACGGCGCCTCGTCCACCTGCAGCGCCCCGACGAGCGCGCTGTTCAGCGCGTCGCCCAGCCCCGGCCGGAACTGCGCGTCCACCAGCAGCGGCCACCACGCGTCCAGCACCCGGATCGCGTCGGCGTGCGCGTAGGTCTTGCTGCCCTTGCTGGTCTCGGTGCGCAACGACCCGGAGGTCACCCACGCCCTGAGCTTCTGCACGGTCGGCGCCAGGTCCGCGTCGGCCACCGTCCCCAGCACGCGCAGCACCTCCGGCAGCACCCGCTCGGCCCGCAGGTCCGCGAGCCCGGCCTCGGCGACCGCCTTCGTCACCGCCGCCCGGTCCACCTTCGCGCCGTTCGCGATCAGCGCCCGCACCCGCTTGTCCAGCAGGTCGCCGCGGTGCACCGACGACATCCCGTACCCGCCGGAGGAGTGGTCCAGCGCCTGCTTGTTGTTCCAGCTGACGTAGAAGTCCTGGTTCACCGACTGCGGGTGCTGCGCGAACGTCGTGTACGACGCCGAGTTGTCGTCCGGGTTCCAGTTCTGCCACTCGTACGCCTGCTCGGCCTTCACCGGCAGGTCCGGGTCGACGTCGGCCTTGCGCACCGGGTTCAGCCCCGAGTTGAAGTAGGCGATGTCGTTCGCGTCCGCGTAGAACCAGTTGAACGCGTACCCGACCCGCTCGGCCGCCCGCTGGAACGCCTGCGCCGAGGTGATCGCGCCGGGGTCGTTGAACTCCTGGAACCCGATGATCGGGTCCACCTCGCGCAGGTACGTCGACCGCAGCGCCGTGTAGGCGACGAACTTGCCGCCCACCTTCGCCCGCGACTGCACCAGCCCGTACTTGGTGCGGTAGACCACGAGCGTGTAGGAACCGGCGGGCGTCGGGTCGGCGACCGTCGACTTCCACGCGTTCTTGCGCTCCAGCCGCTCCATCGGCACGCACTGCCCGCGCAGCAGGTAGTGCGCCGAGTTCGCCGTCGGCTGCCCGTTCGGCTCGCACAGCTCCACCGCGTAGGTGTCGGTGATGTCCTGGCCCGACGAGGTCGCGCTCCACGAGTAGTCCAGGCCGCGCCCGAGCTGCACGTACATGTTGACGCCCGCGAACGACACCCCGCGCGCCCGCAGGCCGGGGCCGTTGAGCTCCTGCAGCATCAGCAGCTGCGGCGCGAAGTAGCCGGTCTGCGGCCCCCACACGGCGATCGGGTTGCCGGTGGTGGTGTGCGCGCCGGAGATCGCGACCGCGTTCGACATGCCGCGCGGGCGGGAGAGCAGGTCCTTGGGCAGCACGCCGTCGGCGAAGATGCCCTCCAGCGCCTTGAGGTCGTCCGGCGTGTCCACAGTGGACTGCCGGGCGCCGGACGTGGTCTGGTCGTAGACGATCGGCTCCGGCGTGACCACCCCGCCGTCCGGCAGCGCGACGCCCTTCGGGTTCGCGGGCTCGGTCGCGTACGGGAAGCGCTGCCCGTCGTGCAGCGTCAGCGTCGCCTCCGGGTCGTTGCGCGCCCGGAACGAGCGCCACACCCGGTCGCCCGCCTCGGCGCCGTACTTGTTCTGCGCGGCCAGCCGCACCAGCGCGTTCTGCACCTCGCCGCCGCCGCCCGCGCCGAACAGCCCGCCGACGACGGCCGCGATCGCGACGAGGTCGGTGGCCTTGAACGGTTGGATGTCGTTCCAGTTCGTGATCGCGTCGGCGTGCCCGGTCAGCACGTACTCGCCGGGGAAGTTCCGGTTCGCGATCGCCTGGGTGATGTAGGCGTTGACGCCCTGCAGGTAGTCGGTGACGTCCTGGAACGCCTGCCGCCCGCGGTCGCCCTGCGCGGCGACCCGGTCGATCTGGGCCTGCAGGTCGGCCTCGGTGTACGCGATCTGCTTGACGAAGCTCTGCTCCAGCACCCGGTTGCCCTCGGCGCCGCCCGCGAACCCGGACAGCTGGCCGCGGCCGAGGTGCCGGAACAGGTCCATCAGCCACAGCCGGTCCTGCGCCGCCGCGTAGCCCGCGCCGAACTGCGTGCCGGAGCGGGTGGTGCCGGTGATGTGCGGCATCCCGATCAGCTTGTCGCGCACGATGGTCACGTCGGCGCGCGGGCTGATGGTGCTCTCGACCTGGTTCGCGGGGACGCCGAACGAGGCGTCGTTGAAGAAGTTGGTCAGCTGGGCGTTGGTCAGCCCCTTGTGGCCGCTCGCCAGCGCGTCGTACTTGCCGAGCTGGTCGGCGGAGTGCGCGGGCCGGGTGCCGAAGACCTTGTGCGCCAGGATGTCCGCGAGGGTGGCGTTGCCGCTCTGGCCGGGCGGGACGATGTCGTGGCACTGGCCGAGGCAGGGGTCGTCGGCCAGTGCGGTCGGGCCTGCCACCGGGGCGGCGGACGCTGGGGCCGTGATCGGCGGCGCGGTGACCGGGGCCGCCGAGGCGGTCGTCGCGGTCACGGTCGTCGTGGCGGTCAGCAGTGCCACCGCCAGTGCTAACCGGGCGTTCTTCGGCACGGGGATCGGGCTCCTCTCCAGGGGGTTGCCTGTGACGGAGGCTACGTTTGGCGAGGTGTTTGCGAAAGCCTTTCGTGTTTTATGGGTACGCGGTGAGCGGGGTCACGACCGCGCTTCCACGTGGCGTGGAACTGTGAAAACGGCCGATTCGGCGGGCCGTTTCCGCACCTCCCGACGGGCGGGGTCCGCGCTGCTCCCGGTTATTCCTGGTAACTGTGAACGAGGTCGGGCCGTACTTCGGCGCGCCGGGACCGTGGTGAGATAACGGCGTATTAACACCGGCTTGCGCATTGCCGCGCGGGTCCGGTTGACGCACAAGCACGAAACGCCAACTCGGGGAGGCGTCGTGATCAAGGTTGTGCTGGCCGACGACGAGGACCTCGTCCGGTCGGGCCTCCGGCTCATCCTCAGCAGCGCGGGTGACATCGACGTCGTCGCCGAGTGCGACGACGGGCACCTGGTGGCCGAACTGGCCCGCCAGCACCGGCCGCACGTGGTGCTCCTGGACATCCGGATGCGCACCTCGGACGGGCTGGTCGCGCTCAGGAGGCTGCGCGCCCTGCCGGACCCGCCGAAGGTCGCGATGCTGACGACCTTCGACGTGGACGAGTACGTCAGCGAGGCGCTCCGGCTGGGCGCCAGCGGGTTCCTGCTCAAGGACACCGAGCCCGAGCAGCTGGTCAAGGCCGTCCGCGACCTGGCGCGCGGCGGCGCGGTGCTCGACCCCGGCGTCGCGGCCCGCGTGCTGTCCGCCGTCGCGGACGGGGAGCGGGCCGCCGAGCCCGCGCGCAGGCTGCTGTCCTCGCTGTCCGAGCGGGAGCGCGAGGTCCTGGTGCTGATCGGGCAGGGGATGTCCAACGCCGAGATCGGCGGGACGCTGCACCTGTCCGAGGCGACGGTCAAGGGGTACGTGTCGTCGGTGCTGGGCAAGATCGGCGCGGTCAACCGGGTGCAGGCCGCGCTCGTGGCCTACCGGGGCGGGCTGATCGCCTGAGGCCGGTCGCCTGAGCGGTCGGGGGCCTGCGGGTCGGCCACGTCGGTGCCAGGTGTGTCGGTGTCAGGTGTGTCGGTGTCAGGCGCGCCAGCGTCCGGTGCGCAGGCGCCCGGTGCGCCGGTCTCGGGCGCGGTCGGCTCGGGCTCCGCCAGTTCGGGCTCCGCCAGTTCGAGCGCCGGAAGTGCTTCCGCCGCAACGACTTCCGCCTCCTCCGCGCGCGGCGCGTCCCGCACGGGCCGACCGCGTCCCGCGTCGTCCCGCCCGCGGCCGGAGCCGTCGACCTCGGCGCCACCGGCCGCCGCCGCGTCCTCGCGCGCCTCCCCGGAACCGCTCTCGGAACCGCCCCCGGAGCCACCCTCCGAGTCCGGCCCCTCGACCTCGACCCGGTTGCGCCCCAACCGCTTCGCCCGGTACAGCGCCATGTCCGCCGCCGCGAACAGCTGGTCCAGCTTCGCGGGCCCCGCCGCGACCCCGATCGACACCGTGGGCCGCCGGGTGATCCCGAGGACCACCTGCCAGTCGTGCCCGTCCACCGCCGCCCTGATCCGCTCGGCCACCACCGGACCGGCCTCCGGGCCGCCGCCGCCCGCCGAGTTCCCCAGCAGCACCACGAACTCGTCGCCCGCCCACCGCGCCACCAGGTCGTCCGACCTGGTCTCCCGGCGCAGCAGCTGGGCTATCTCGCGCAGCGTCGCGTCACCGGCCGCGTGCCCGGCGTCGTCGTTGACGTCCTTGAACCAGTCCACGTCCACCAGCACCAGCCACGGCACCCGCCCGCGCGCCGCCGTGCCCTCCAGCAGCGTCGCCGCGGCCCGCTCCAGGCCGAGCCGGTTCGCCAGCCCGGTCAGCGGGTCGCGCGCCGCGGCCTCCTGCGCCGCCAGCGCCAACCGCTGCGCCTGCACCGCCACCCTGCGCTGCTCCAGCGCCTGGCCGAGCCCCTCCTGCAGGGTCACCGTCGCGGTCGTGCCCGCCGCCACGCTGCACCGCAGCGCCGCCGCCTCGCCGACCGGGTCGCCCAGGCCCGCGCAGATGTCCGCCAGGTCCTGGGAGAACCGCAGCAGCAGCGACGGGTCGTTGATCGACTCGGCGGCGGTCACCGCCCTGCTGCCCAGGGTGCGCGCCCGCAGCAGGTCGCCGCGCTCGCGGTGCACCACCGCCAGCACCCAGTTGCCGACCGCCAGCGCCCACTTGTCGTCGGCCACCAGCGCCCGCCGCACCGTCTCGTCGGCGTGCAGCTCGGCCTGCCACAGCTCGCCAACCCCGGCCAGCGAGCGGCTGTAGGCGCCCAGCAGCGCCCGCGCCATGTGGTCGTCGGAGGCCAGCGGCAGGCCCTCGGCCAGGCACTGCCGCGCCTCCTCGAACGCGGCCGGCGCCACGTCCGGCGGCGACGAGATCGCCCGGAAGTTCAGCAGCCCGCCCAGGCCCTGCAGGCAGATGGCGAGCACCTCGGCCTCACCGGCGCGCCGCGCGATGCCCACCGCGACCCGCATCATGTCGACCGCCGCGCGGCGGTTGCCGATGCCCTCCAGCAGGTAGGCGAGGGCGTGCGTGGCCCGAGCGGCGTCCGGGTGGTCCGGGTCCTCGCCCTCCAGGTCGCTCCAGCCCTCGGCGGCCAGCTCCAGCGCCAGGGGGATGCGGCCGAGCCGCCACGCCAGCTTGGCCCGGTTGACCAGGGCGGCGGAGCGCGCCCAGCGGTCAGCCTCCGACGGGGGCCGGTTGACCACCTCGTCGAAGGTGGTGTTGGCCTCCGCCAGCCTGCCCGCGTTCAGCAGCGCCTTGATCCTGGCCTCGGGGTCGGAGACCTCGTCCGCTCGCTGGTCCACTCGTGCTCGCCACTCCATTCCGACTCGGCGCGCTGGGCACGCTGTCCCGCTCGCCCGCCGTCACGGCCCCAACAGGCTACCGGGAGGAGCGCTGCGTGTATCGCTCCTGGTGCAGTACCGCCTCCAGGGGCACTCGGTTGCGCCACCCGTGGCGTTCCAAGTCGGGTGCATCGGGCAGTTCGGTCACCGGTCCGAGGCACAACCACGCGACCGGGCGAACCCCTTCAGGTAGCCCGAGCAACCCGCTGAGCACCTCCTCGCGGTAGAAGCTCACCCATCCCAGGCCCAAGCCCTCCTCGGTGGCGGCCAGCCACAGGTTCTGGATGGCCAGGCACACCGAGTAGAGCCCGGCGTCGGCGATCGCGTGCCTGCCGAGCACGGCGGGGGAGCCGCGCTCCGGGTCGTAGGTCACGGCCACGCCGAGCGTGGACTCCATGATCCCCTCGACCTTGACGCGGGAGAAGACCTCGGCGCGCTCGCCGGTCAGCTCGGCGGCGAACACCTCGCGCTCGGCGGCGACGTGGTCGCGGAACGCCAGGCGGGTGCCCTCGTCCCGCACCAGCACGAAGTCCCACGGCTGGGTCAGCCCCACGCTCGGGGCGGCGTGCGCGGCGGACAGGACGCGGCGCAGCACGTCGTCGGGGATCGGGGCGCCGGTGAACTCGCCCCTGGTGTCCCTGCGGCGGTGCAGCACGTCGTAGAAGCTCATTCGGGTGATCGTGCCCGACACGGACCCGCCAGCGGGGCCGGCGTGGTGATCACCACCGGCGCGCGGGCGGTGCGGCGGACCGCACCGCCCGCGCGGTCACCTGCCCTTCGAGGGGTAGGGGAGCAGCGCCATCTCGCGGGCGTTCTTCACCGCGGTGGCCACCTGCCGCTGCTGCTGGGGCGTCAGCCCCGTCACCCGGCGGGAGCGGATCTTCCCCCGGTCCGACAGGAACTTCCGCAGCAGCGCGGCGTCCTTCCAGTCGACCAGCTCCACGCCCTCGCGGCGCAGCAGGTTGACCCGCTTCCTCGGGACGCGTTCGGGCTTGGGCATCGCGCTCCTCCTCACCAGCTCGACTTGCGCACACCCGGCAGCTCACCGCGGTGCGCCATCTCCCGCAGCCTCAGCCGCGACAGCCCGAACGCACGGGTGAAGGCGCGCGGCCTGCCGTCCACCGCGTCCCGGTTGCGCAGCCTGGTCGGGCTGGCGTCGCGGGGCAGCCGCCGCAGCGCCCGCTGCGCCTCGTCGCGCCGCTCGGGGTCGGTGCGGATCAGCTCCTTCAGCTCGGCCCGCCGCTCGGCGTGCCTGGCCACGACCTCGCGCCGCTTCAGGTCCTTGGCGATCTTCGACTTCTTGGCCACGTCAGCGCTCCTCGCGGAAGTCGACGTGCCTGCGCACGACCGGGTCGAACTTGCGCAGCACCAGGCGGTCCGGGTCGTTGCGGCGGTTCTTGCGGGTCACGTAGGTGTAGCCGGTGCCCGCCGTGGACCGCATCTTGATGATCGGCCGGATGTCGTTGCCCCTGGCCATCAGACCTTCTCCCCGCGCCTGCGCAGCTCGGCGACGACGGACTCGACGCCCCGACGGTCGACGGTCTTGACGCCCTTGGTGGACAGGGTGAGCACGACGTAGCGGTTCTCGGACGGCAGCCAGTACCGGCGGCGCTGGGTGTTGGGCAGCCAGCGGCGGCTCGTGCGGCGGTGGGAGTGCGAGACCTGCTTGCCGTAACCGGGTTTGCGCCCGGTCAGCTGGCAGTGGCGCGCGGACAAGGTGACCCCCTTGTGTAGGGAATGACAATCATTTTCACCTAGAGGGTAGCCGAGGGGGTCGAACCGCCGCGAGCGAGGTGGGCCTGCGCGTCCGGGGCCCTAGTCCTGGGTCTCGCCGTCCGGGGAATCGCGCCACTGGTCGAACGGCCGGTCCAGCCGCCACCGCTCGCCGTCGTGCTCCAGCACCCGGTCCTCGCAGGTCGCCGGGTTGGACAGCGACTCGAACAGCTCCACGCTCCACCCGAACAACCGCCTGCACAGCAGCCGGATGGTCAGCCCGTGCGACACCAGCAGCGAGGTCTCCGGGTGCCCGCCCGCGCGCACCCGCGCCTCCAGCCCGTCCAGGAAAGCGGCCACCCGGTCGTCCACGTCCGCGCCGGACTCGCCGTTGGGCAGCCGGAAGAAGAAGTGCCCGAACGCGTGCCGCTGGTGCTTGAGCACCTCCTGCTGCACCGGGTCCTGCAGGTTGCCCCAGTCCTGCTCGCGCAGCCGGGGCTCGGCGACCACCCGCTCGGCCAGCGGGCCCAGTTCCAGCAGCCGCAGCGTCTCGCGGGTGCGCGTGTACGGGCTCGCGTAGACCGCCGCGGGGACGCCCCCGAGCAGCGCTTTCACCCGTTCGCCCGCCTCCGCCGCCTGTCGCTGGCCCAACGGGGTGAGAGGCATGGTGTGATCGGGTACCCGGCAGTAGGCCAGTTCGTCGACGTTGCCCAGGCTCTGGCCGTGCCGCAGCAAGATGATCCGCACAGGACCCATCGTGCCGGTGTTACAGTCCGGCGGCGAGGGTGACGGAAGGTGTTACATGATCAAGTGCATCGCGCTGTACCGGCGGCCCGACCGGCCCGAGGAGTTCGACGAGGCCTACTTCGCCTCACACCTGCCCCTGGTCCTCAAGACCCCCGGCCTGCTGCGCGTCGAGGTCGCCAAGGCCGGGCAGCTGCTCGTCCCCGGCTTCCTCGGCGAGAACGAGCCGCACCTGATCGCCGAGATGTACTTCGAGTCCGAGGACTCCATGAACCGGGCCTTCGGCTCGCCGGAGTGGCAGGCGGGCGGCGCGAACCTCACCGAGATCGGGGCCGCCGAGCTGATCTCCCTGTTCACCGCCGAGGTGCTCCAGTCCGGGGCGGTCGTGGACGGGGTGGCCGAGCGGTGATCGCCGCGGTGATCGGCGGCGGCACCATGGGCGCGGGCATCGCGCACGTGCTGCTGGCGGGTGGCCACCGCGTGGTGCTGGTCGAGGCGGGCGCCGAGCGGGTCGCGGCGGCCGGGCAGCGGGTCGAGCGGTCGCTGGCCAAGGCGGACGAGCGCGGCAAGCTGCCCGCGCCGCCCGCCGAGCTGCTCGCCCGGTTGACCGTCGCGCGCGAGCTCGCCGACCTCGCCCCCGACGTGGAGCTCGTCGTCGAGGCCGTGCCCGAGGACGCCGCGCTCAAGCGCGCCGTGCTCGCCGCCGCCGCGACCGCGTGCCCGGACGCCGTGCTGGCGTCCAACACCTCGTCGCTGTCGATCACCGCGCTCGCCGAGGGGCTGCCCGGCGAGCGGGTCCTCGGACTGCACTTCTTCAACCCCGTCCCGGTCCAGCCGCTGGTCGAGCTGGTGCGGCACGACGGCGTCGACCCGGACGTGCTCGCGCGGGCGCGGGCCTGGGCCGAGTCGCTCGGCAAGACCGTGATCGAGGTCAGGGACAGCCCCGGCTTCGCCACCTCCCGGCTCGGCGTCGCCGTCGGGCTGGAGGCGATCCGGATGCTGGAGGAGGGCGTCGCCGACGCCGAGGGCATCGACACCGGGATGCGGCTCGGCTACAACTGGCCGGTCGGCCCGCTGCGGCTCACCGACCTGGTCGGGCTGGACGTGCGGCTCGCCATCGCCGAGCACCTGGAAGCCGAGCTGGGACCGCGCTTCGCCCCGCCCGCGCTGCTGCGCGCCAAGGTCGCGCGCGGCGAGCTGGGCCGCAAGAGCGGGCAGGGCTTCTTCGCCTGGTGACCCCCGCCGCCACCTGGTAGTCCTGGGAGCGCGCCGCGACCCGGCGCCGCTCGTGGAGGGGGTGCCAGGTGCTGATCAGGACCACCGAGCAGGCCGACGTCGAGGCCGCCGCGGGGCTGCGGGCCGTGGCGTTCGGCTCCGCGAGGCCCGCCGGCCCGGTGCTCCCGCCGGGGCAGGACGCGCTGGTCGCCGAGGTCGACGGCCGCCTCGTCGGCACCCTCGGCGTGTGGCGGCACCACCAGTTCTGGGGTGGCCGCACCGTGCCCGCAGGGGGGATCGGCGGGGTCGCGGTCGACCCGCACGCGCGCGGCCGGGGCGTGGCGACCGCGCTGCTCACCCGCGCCGTCGAGGACATGCGCGAGCGCGGGCAGGCCCTGTCGCTGCTCTACGCCACCGTGCCGGGGCTGTACCGCTCGTGCGGCTGGGAGCGCTCCGGCGTGCACGAGTGGATCAGCCTCACCCCCGGCCAGCTGCCCGAGGGCGGCAGGCCGCTCTCCCGCGCCGCCCGGCCGGAGGACGCGCCCGCCGTGCACGCCTGCTACACCGACCTCGCGTCCACCGTGGACGGGATGCTCGACCGCTCCGCGCCCGCGTTCGACCCGGTGCGGGCGCTGGACCACGCCGTGGTGTCCGTCGTGCCCGGCCACGACGGCGAGGTGCGCGGCTACCTGCGCGCCGACCGGGACGGCGACGGGCTGCGCGTGCTCGACCTCGTCGCCCGCGACCTCGACACCCAGCTCGGGCTGCTGGGCGAGCTGGCCAGCTGGGGCGGGCTGCTGCCCGCGTTCGACCTGCGCGTGCTCGACCCGGCCACCACCGGCCTGCTCACCGACCAGGCGATCAAGCACGCCGTCACCACCCGCGCCTGGCTGATGCGCGTGGTCGACCTGCCCGCCGCCGTGGCCGCGCGCGGCTGGCCCGCCGCGGCCGGGCTGCGCTCCGCCGCCGTGGACCTGGACATCACCGACCCGATCGCCCCCTGGCACGCCGGGCGGCGCCGGATCGTGGTGGAGGACGGGCAGGTCAGGGTCGAGCCCGGCGGCAGCGGCGAGGTGCGGCTGCGGGCGCGGGCGCTCGGGCCGTGGTTCAGCGGCTTCCAGAACACCCACGCCCTGCGCCGCGCCTTCC
>NZ_JBQGCX010001328.1:0-1864 GCF_052038725.1 Actinosynnema sp. | reverse complement strand
CGGGTCCGACCCGCAGGTGGGCCGGAACGACGACGACACGGGCGCCGCGAGCGTGCCGGGCGACCTCGATGGTGACGAGCTCACCGTCGATGACATCCTCGGCGCCGACCAGAACGTGGACGCCGCCGCGGAGGACGCGGTGCTCGCCGATCTCGAGTCGCAGCTGCTCGGCGACCTGAAGCGCCTGCAGGCCGAGTACGCCAACTACCGTCGGCGCACGGAGGACCAGCGGGAGATCGAGATCGCCCGCGCCAAGGGATCCGTCGCCAAGGGGCTCCTGCCCGTGCTCGACGACCTCGACCGCGCCGCCAAGCACGGCGACCTCACCGAGGGGACCCCCTTCGCTGCGATCGCCGAGAAGCTCCGGGGCGTCGCTGAGCGGATGGGACTGGAGACGTACGGTGCCGCCGGCGAGGTCTTCGACCCGCAGCAGCACGAGGCGATCTTCCAGGCGCCGACCCCCGGTGCGACCGAGGCGACGATCCTCGAGGTGGTCGAGATCGGCTACCGCCTGGGTTCCGTCGAACTGCGACCGGCCAAGGTCGTCGTCGCCGTTCCCGCGGAGTAGACCGGAGGATCCATGGCCAGTCAGGACTGGTTCGAGAAGGACTTCTACGCCACGCTCGGCGTGGCCAAGGATGTCACGGCATCCGACCTGAAGAAGACCTACCGCAAGCTCGCCCGCACGTACCACCCGGACTCCAACCAGGGGGATGCGAAGGCGGAGGCGAAGTTCAAGGAGATCAGCGAGGCATACGCCGTGCTCTCCGACCCCGAGCAGCGCGAGGAGTACGACCAGATGCGCGCCATGGGGTCGGGCGCCCGCTTCACCGCGGGTGGCCAGGGCGCGGGGGGATTCGAGGACGTCTTCAGCCAGTTCGGTCAGGGCCGCGGCGGCGGTCGCTACCAGGCGCAGGACTTCGAGGACATCTTCTCGATGTTCAACCAGGGCGGGTCGGGCTTCGGCTCGGGCCGGTTCGGGCAGTCCACGGGCGGGTTCCGCGGCTACGGGGGCCCCACCCGGGGCGCTGATGTGACCGCGCGCACGACGATCGACTTCGTCACCGCGACCAAGGGTGAGACCATCTCGCGGCAGGGCGAGGACGGCAAGCCGTTCAAGGTCAAGATCCCCGCGGGGGTCTCGGACGGTCAGAAGATCCGGCTCCGCGGCCGCGGCCGTCCGTCGCCGGACGGTGGCGAGAGCGGCGACGTCGTCGTCTCGGTCACCGTGCGACCGCACCCCGTCTTCACGCGCGACGGGCTGAACCTGCGGGTGACGGTGCCGGTGACCTTCACCGAGGCCGCCCTCGGCGCCACGATCGAGGTGCCGACGCTCGGTGGCGACCCGGTGAAGCTCCGCGTCGCGCCCGGTACCCCGTCAGGTCGGGTGCTGCGCGTCAAGGGGCGCGGGGTGGAAACCGCCAAGGGTCACGGCGACCTTCTCGCCGAGGTGCAGGTGGCGGTGCCCACCCACCTCGACGACCGTGCCCGCGAGGCTCTGGAGAAGTTCCACGAGCTCGAGCCGAAGGAGAACCCGCGCGCCGACCTCATGGCCAAGGCGCGCGGCTGAAATGATCCCGCCAGGACAGGTGATTCGGCCGGAACAGGACGATTGTGCCGCTGTCGTCCTGTTTTCGGCGGGTCTCCTGTTCTGAACGCGACGAGACGAAGGAGGACGCGGAGTGAACGAGCAGATCGACGACGAGGCCCCGATCTTCGCGATCGCCGTGGCCGCGGAGCTGTCGGGCATGCACCCGCAGACCCTCCGTCAGTACGATCGGCTGGGCCTCGTCGTTCCCGGGCGCACGCAGGGCGGGTCGCGGCGGTATTCGCTGCGGCACGTGAAGCAGTTGCGCGAGGTGGC
>NZ_JBQGCX010001327.1:0-1713 GCF_052038725.1 Actinosynnema sp. | reverse complement strand
CGCCGCGCTGGACGAGGCCGAGCGGGCGCGCGGCGTGCTCGCGCTCGCCGACCCGGAGATCGCCGACCTCGCCCGCTGGGCCGGGCGCCGGACCGTCAGCCCAGAACGCGCTTGAGGTACCCGGCGACCACCTCGGGGTCGTGCGTCACCACACCCACGTGCCCGTCCGGCCGCACCAGCACCAGCGCGCCCTCCGGCACCCCGTACCCGGCGGCGACGTGCCCGTCCGGGTCCTCGATCCGGTGCGCCCGGACCCCGGCGTGCTCGGGCGGTTCGACGCCGACGCCCAGCAGCGTGAAACCCGGTCCCCGCACCAGGTCGAACACCCGCGTCGGGGTCCCGTCGGCCAGCGCGCACGGCGCGTCCGGCGCCCGGTCGCCGGGCTGGACGCCGGGCAGCCCGGACGGCTCGGCCAGCGGCCCCCCGCGGTAGCCGATGCCCAGCTGGAGCAGCTCGTCGTCGCGCTTCCCGATCCGCATCTCGGCGGCCATCCTGTGGTGCGCCTCGGTGGTCACGCCCAGCAGCCACGCCGCGATCGGCAGCCGCTCGGCCTCGTAGCTGTCCAGCAGCGCCTCCGCCGCCTCGGCGGGCAGCGCGCCCGAGAGCGCCCCGGCGAGCTTCCAGCCCAGGTTGTACGCGTCCTGCACGCCGGTGTTCATGCCCTGCGCGCCGGAGGGCGAGTGGACGTGCGCGGCGTCGCCCGCGAGGAACACCCGGCCGACCCGGTAGCGGTCCGCCATCCGCACGTTCAGCCGGAACAGCGAGCGCCAGCGCACCTCCCGCAGCACCACGTCCGACCGCCCGGTCCTGGTCGCGACCAGCTCCCGCAGGTCCTCCTCGGTCGGCTCGGCCACCCGGTCCGGGGCGGCGTTCGCCTGGAGCTGGAACAGGTCCGTGCCCGGCAGCGGGCACAGCGCGAGCATCGAACCGGGATCGCTGCGCCACATGTGCCAGTGGTCGCGGTCGAGCCCGTCGAGCACGACGTCGGCGACGACGATCCGGTGGTCCGCCAGCGTCTCGCCCGCGAACCCGACGCCGAGCCGCTTGCGGATCGGGCTGCGCCCGCCGTCGCAGGCCACCGCGTAGGCGGCGGTGAGCTCCTGACCGTTGACGGTCGCGGTGACGCCGCGCTCGTCCTGGGTCAGCGCGGTGACCTCGCTGGAGTGCTCGACGTGCGGGACGAGCGAGCGCAGCGCGGCCTCGGTGGCGAACTGCGGGATGACCAGCGTGCGGGCGTACGGGGTGCTCGGCGTGGGGTGGCGACCCTCGTTGAGGTCGACCAGGTGGGCCCGGTCGCCGTCGTGCGCGAGCGCGGGCAGCGTCGTCGTGCCCGCCGCCAGCACCCGGTCCACGACGCCGAGGTCGTCCAGCACCTCCAGGGTGCGCGGCTGCACGCCCTTGGCGCGCGACCCGGCGAACGGCCCGTCCGCCCGGTCGACGATCCGGTGGTCGACGCCGCGCCGGGCGAGGTCGGCGGCGAGCGCGAGGCCGGTGGGGCCCGCGCCGATGATCAGTACCTGGGTGTCCATGGCGATCACCCTGCGCTGGGCCGCTGCCAGGGCGCTGTCAGCGCGCTGCCACGGGGCGGGGCGGCGCTGTCACGACTGGAAGACGCGCGGAGGGGGGGGGGGGGGCCCCCCCCGCGCCCCCCCCCCCCCCCCACCACCCACCCACACCCACCCCCCCGCCCCCCCCCCCCCCCCCCCCCCCCCC
>NZ_JBQGCX010001326.1:0-1948 GCF_052038725.1 Actinosynnema sp. | reverse complement strand
GCTGATGGTGCCGACCTGGAGCGCGGTGCGGTCCGACCTCGACAACGACTACACCCGCGCCCTCGACGAGGCGCTCGGCACCACCCTCCGCTACCAGATGACCACCGGCAACGACTACCGGGACAAGCAGGCCGCGGTCTTCGCCTCGCCCGACAACGTCGCCGACTGGGTGTCGGTGTTCGGCTGGAACCCGCCGCCGCAGTTCGACCTCGCCGCCGAGGCGCTGTTCGAGGACCTGACGCCCTGGCTCGCCGGCGACGAGGTGGCCCGCTGGCCCAACCTCGCCAACCTGCCCACGGCGGCGTGGCAGTTCGGGATCTTCCGAGGGGCGCTCTACGGCATCCCGGTGCAGGGCGAGACCGTCACCGATGCGTTGTACGCCCGCACCGACCTCCTCGCCGAGCTCGGCATCGAGCCGCCCCGCACCGCCGAGGAGCTGCTCGAGGTCGCGCGCGAGGTCACCGACCCCGCCGGCGGGCGCTGGGCCACGAACGACCTGGCTGTCGCCGCACCGAACCTGCTGTTCGGGGCGCCACCGGACTGGCGCGTGCGCGACGGCGCGCTCGAGTACCGCTGGGAGACCGACGAGTACCGGGAGGCCCTCGAGTTCCAGCGACAGCTGTTCGCCGACGGCTTGGCCCACCCCGACGCGGTCGCGGGCGCCGGCGACGCGAAGCAGCGGTTCACGTCCGGCGCGGTGGTGCTCCACTACGACGGCGTGGGCGCCTGGGGCGAGATGGCCGCCACGATGAGCGAGGCCGGCGGCACCCTCCACCCGTTGTCCGCGCTGTCCGCCGGCGGCCGGGAGCCGATGCGCTACCGCGGCTCCGCCGCCAACTTCTTCAGCTTCCTGCGCAAGTCGGAGCCGGCCAAGGTCGAGGAGATGCTGGACGTCGCGAACTTCCTCGCCGCCCCCTTCGGCTCGGCCGAGTGGGAGCTCATCAACTTCGGCGCCGAGGGCGTGCACTTCGAGCGGAACGCCGAGGGCATCCCCGTGCCCACCGACGCGCTGGCCGAGCAGCACCCCGGCGTGCTCTCCACGCTCGTCACAGGGCCGCTGGCCAAGTACGACTTCTCGAACCCGGACTTCGTGCCCGAGTACTGCGCATGGGCCGCCGCGGAGGCCGCGCTGGCGGTGGAGGGCCCGTTCTTCGGCTACCAGGTGATCCGCCCGCCCGAGTTCACCGCGCTCGACCAGCCGCTCTACGACCTGGAGGCCGACATCATCCGCGGCCGCCGGCCGCTCGCCGACCTCGACGCCGAGGTCGACGTGTGGCGGCGTGCCGGCGGGGACCGGATGCGCGAGTACTTCGGGTCCGTCCTGGAGCAGATCGCGTGACCGCGGTCGAGGAACGTCCGCCCACCACCGCCCGCTCGCACGCGTCGGCCCCGCAGCGCACGGTCTCGCTGGGCTCCCGGTTGCGGCGCGACTGGCAGCTGCTGGTGCTGGTGGCACCGGCGGTGGTGCTGCTCGGGGTGTTCGCCTACCTGCCGCTGGCGGGCAACGTCATCGCGTGGCAGCAGTACTCGCCGTACGTCGGGATCCCCGAGAGCCCGTACGTCGGGTGGTGGAACTTCGTCCGCGTGTTCTCCACGCCGTCGTTCTGGGACGCGGTCGGCAACACCCTGGCGATCACCGGGATCCAGCTGCTGTTCTTCTTCCCGATCCCGATCGCCCTGGCGCTGCTGCTCAACGCGGTCCTGACGCCCTGGTTGCGCACCACGATCCAGTCGATCGTCTACCTGCCGCACTTCTTCTCGTGGGTGCTGGTGGTCACGATCTTCCAGCAGGTGCTGGGCGGCGCCGGTCTGGTCAACACGCTGCTGCGCGACGCCGGCCTCGAGCCCATCGACATCATGACCAACCCCGACACGTTCCTGTTCCTCGTGACCGCGCAGGCCGTCTGGAAGGACGCCGGCTGGGGCATGATCATCTTCCTCGCGGCCC
>NZ_JBQGCX010001325.1:0-1880 GCF_052038725.1 Actinosynnema sp. | reverse complement strand
CCGGCGGCCGGACGGGGTCGGCCGATCGGCCGATGCCCGCTGCGCGCGGCCCCGGCGTGCAGCAGACTGGGTGCTCCCGTGATCGTCGGTGTTCTCGGAGAGGGGTGGCGCGGTGAGCAGGAGCGAGTGGCCGGAGCTGGTGGGCGCGTCGGCGGACCAGGTGGTCGCCGCGATCAGGGCCGAGCACCCCGGCCGCGAGGTCGTGGTGGTGCCGGAGGGCTCGTTCGTGACCCTGGACTACCGGGAGGACCGGGTGCGCGTGTTCGTGACCGCCGACGGCCGGGTGGCCGAGGTCCCCAGGATCGGCTGAGCGCCCCCTGGCCGGCCGAGAGCCCCCTGGCCGGCCGAGCGCCGGTCACCCGCCGAAGAAGGCGTCCATGCCGGGCACGTCGGACAGGTAGGTCTCGATCCGCGCGATCCGCCCGTCCCGCAGGCGGCACACCACCGACAGGTGCTCGTCGAGCACGGCGTCGTCGCGGCGCGCGGTGTTGTGCAGCGACAGGGCCACGTCCTCCCGGCCGACCAGGACGTGCAGCAGCTCGAAGGACACGCCGTGCCCGGCGATGAGCCGCACCCGCTCCAGGATCGCGTCGGCCCCGACGACGACCCCGGACACGGCGTTGTCGCCGGGCAGGGTCCAGGTGGCGTCGGGGTGCAGGAGCGCGCGGAGCGCGGCCCAGTCCCCGGCGACCAGGGCGGCGTGGAACCGCTCTCCCAGGGCGCGGGCGGTCGGGGTGGTGGTCATGGGCGATCCCCTCGCTTAACGCAGTGATCATTGCCTTAAGTCGAGGCTACTCCCGCGCGGGCCCAGGGCTCACGACCCCTGGGCTTCACGGACCTGGGCTCACAGGCCCGCGCTTCCCGGACCAGGGCTCACGGATCTGCGCTCACAGGCCCGCGCTTCACAGCCCTGCGCTCACAGCCCGCGCTTCACAGCCCTGCCCTCACGCCCCGGTGCGTTAGCGTGGCGGGGTGGACGAGAGCACCCGCGCGCGACGCCCCGGCGGGCGCAGCGCGCGCGTGCGGGCGGTGGTGCACCGGGCCGCCGTGGAGCTGGTCGCCGAGCGCGGCGCGGACCGGGTGACCATCCCCGCCGTCGCCGAGCGGGCCGGGGTCAGCGCGAGCACGCTCTACCGGCGGTGGGGCGGACTGGGCGCGCTCCTGGCCGACGTCGCCGAGCGGGCCGCCGACAGCGCGCCCGACCTCGTCGGGGCCCTGCGCGCCGACCTCGCGGAGCAGGCCGCGTGGACCCTGTCCGACCTGGCGCGCCCCGGAGGGATCGCGTTCTTCCGCGCGGAGGTCGCCCCGGACGTGGACGAGCGGCACGCCGCGCTGCGCGAGTGCCTGCGCCGGGCCACGGCCCGCTTCCAGGCGGTGCTGGACGCGGCGGGCGCGCGCGGCGAGGCGGCCCCGTCGCTGGAGCGGGTGCTGGACCGGGTCGTGGCCCCGCTGCACTTCCGCGTGGTGTTCTCGATCGCCGGGACCACCGAGGAGTACGCCCGCGCCCTCGCGCACGAGCTGCTGGACGGGACGCGGTAGCCCGGTGCGGCCGGGGTTCCCCCCGGCCGCACCGGATCGCGTCAGGAGGTCGTGCAGCCGGTGATCGTGACGCCGGACGCCTGCCCGGAGCCGGTCAGGCCGAACGCGGCGCTCGCCGCCGGGGCCAGCGCGCCGTTGTGCGCGGCGTTCGTCACCGCCCCCGAGGCGTAGGTCCCGTTCCACACGCTGGAGATCGTGGTGCCGGACGCGGTCGTCAGCGCGACCTTCCAGCCCCGCGTGGCCGCCGTCCCGGAGTTGGTCACGGTGACCTCGCCCTGGTAGCCGCCCTGCCAGCTGTTCACCACCCGCAGCACCGCCGCGCACCCGGCGTCCCCGCCCCC
>NZ_JBQGCX010001324.1:0-1967 GCF_052038725.1 Actinosynnema sp. | reverse complement strand
TGGCGAATCCGGAACCGCGTCACCGGTCCCGACACGTCCCGCCTGACGCGGACCCCCACGAGGGGAGTCCTCTCGGCGGGGTGGCCGTGCTGCGCACAGACGTCTCGGCCGCCCCGCTGGTCAACCCGTCGGAAAGGGCGTGATGTGAGGACGATAGGACGCGGTGGTCGGCGAACACCATCCCGGAGGGGCATATGCGCGCCGACCAGCCGCCGTGACGCGCCGGGCGGAGGGCCGCTGCTTCGCCTGGGCCGATCGGTTCTGACTAGCTGGGCCGTAGTTCTGCGGCTGCTCGTCGTGCTGGGGGCGCTGGTGGTGCTGGTCCTGCTCGCGGTGTCGGCGCTGCCCGCCAACTCGACCGTGGAGATCGGGCCGCTGCGCATCGCCCGCACCCAGCTCGGCTGACCGGTGACCGGGGGCGCCCGCCGAGCGGTGCGGCGCCCCCGGACCCCTGCCGGGCCCTGGCGGTGTCCGGTGATTCGTTGTCGCGGCCAGAGCGTGATGGCGGCGGTGGTGAGTTCGGCCTGGTGGCAGGCGGCGCGTGTGGCGTAGCGGGGTGGCCGGGCCGCGGAACTGCTCGAGCCGGTTGAAGCAGCGCTCGACGCTGGAGTCGGCACCGACGGCCCACTCCCCACGGCCCGTGCCGCTCCGGCAGGTCCCGCCACGGGGCGCCGCTAGCCCGCCGCGAGCGCGTCGTGACCGCCCGCGCGGGCGACGTGCTCGATCTCGGCCCGCAGGGCCTCGGGGTCCGGGTGGGGGTGGCCGGGGAACGGGGTGACGGTGACGGTGTCGTGCGTGATCGACCAAGTGCCGGTGATGCGGCCGTCCACCACGACCACCGGGGAGATCCAGCCCGCCGCCCGGCTGACCAGGGGGCGGTGCTCGGGGGCGAGCAGGGCCCGGTCGGCGGTGCCCGGTCCCAGGACGTGCTGGTCGAACGGGCCCAGCAGGCGGACCGACGTGGTGGGCTCCGCGGTCGCGAGGGCGTCCGCGTGCTCGGCGAGGAGGTGGGTGGTGCGGCCTTCGACGTCGACGGTCACCAGGCGGTCGCCCAGGTCCGCGAACCACTTGCGCAGCACCGGTTTGCGCAGGGCGCCGCGCAGCAGCCAGGCGTCGAACGCCTCCGGGGTCGCCGGGCCGTACGCGCTCAGGTAGGCGGTGATCACGCGGGGTGCGGCGTCGTCCGGGTCGGGGAGCGCCCGCCACGGCGGGGTGGTGAACGCGACGCGGGCGCCGTCCGGGGGCGCGTGGCGCAGGACCCCTTGCCAGGACAGGGTTTTCAGCAGGGCGCCCCAGGAGGAGCGGAGCTGGTCGGCCAGGGCGGTGAGGCGCGGGTCGGCGGCGAGCGCGGTCGCGAGCTCCTCGCGGGACAGGGGTTCTCCGCCGGCGAGCAGCGCGCCGACCGCCTCGGCCAGGGCGGCGACCTGGGCGGGGGTCGCGCCGAACGCCTTCTGCCAGGACGGGCGCTCCCAGGTGCGCGCCGAGGCGAGCAGGGAGAGCACGTCGGGGGCGGTGTCGGGGCGCAGCAGGTGCAGGGTGCCGCGCGCGGCCCAGGTCCTCACCAGCGCGCCGGACGCCAGGTCGCGCGCCACCCCGCCCGCGGCGCCGGTGCGCGTCGCGACGGCGAACTCGGCCGCCGACGCCACCTGCGCCTGCACCCCGCACAACCGCTCCACGACCTCCCCGGCGGTCACGGCGGCACGCGGGTCGAGGAACTGCCTGCCCAGCCGCCACGACCGCACCTGGTCCCAGGTCACCGACGCGCTCATGGGCGGAGCATAGGGGCACGGGCACAGCATTCGGCGGCGGACCGGGACGGGAGGGCGGCCTGCCGGTGACCGAGTTCTTGTCGATCCGCGCTGTCGACATCCGTTGCTCGAACTGCCGCAGGGCTCTTCGACCGCTGTGGCGGGCGGGTGTCTGATCGGTGAGCGGTGCTGGACCGAGCACCGGTCGGGCGAATCGCC
>NZ_JBQGCX010001323.1:0-3449 GCF_052038725.1 Actinosynnema sp. | reverse complement strand
TTCCCGGTCGCGGTGGGCGGGGGAGTGCCGCACGGCTGCCCGGAGGTCCTCGCGGAGCTGGAGGTCCGCCTGCGCGCCGCGCTCCCGGTCACCGAGGTCCTGCCGGTGGACGAACCGGCCCGCACCGTCCGGGCCGCGCTCCAGTCCTGCGAGCGCGCGGGCGAGATCGTGCTGCCGCGCGCCATCGAGGACCACTCCGCCTGGCTGCTCGACCTCTCAGAGGCCCCGAGGCGGCGGGAACCCGAACCGTCCACAGTGGACCTGAAGCGGTCCACTCCCATCGGGTTGGGCCTGTGCCTGGCCTCCTGGGGCGGCTCCGGCCTCACGGCCGCGCTCGCGGCGGCGGCCGACGCCGACGTGGTCGACCTGCCCACCGACACCACCTCGGGCCTGTTCGACGCGGTCCGCTGGCAGCGCGACCCCCGCTACCGCGAGGAGACCGCCGAGGCGCTGCGCGGCGCGCGCGTGGGCTGCCTGAGCAACAGCCGCGACACGCAGCTCCTGCTCGGCCCGCACGGCCCGCACACCGACCCGGTCCACCGGGGGAGCGCCGAGGACAAGGCCGCCCACGCCAGGCGGCACGCCGAGGCCACCCTCCGCGCCGCCGCCGACCTGGGCGTCCCCCAGGTGCGGCTGATGCTCGGCGTCCCCGACCTGTCCCGCTGGTTGTCCTGGTGGCACAGCGACGTCTCCTGGTCCGACAACGTCGACCGGTGGCGGGCCGCGGCCACTCCGCTGCTCGACCTGGCCGCCGACCTCGGCGTCACCGTGCTCGTGGAACCCCACCCCAAGCAGGTCGCCTACGACCCGGCCAGCGCCGAGGCCCTGCTCGACGCCACCGGGGACCACCCGGCCGACGTGCGCCTGTGCCTGGACGTGGCGAACCTGGCGGCGGTCGGCCACGACCCGGTGGCCGCGGTCCACCGCCTCGGCGACCGGACGGCGGCGGCCCACGCCAAGGACCTCCAGCGCTGGACCGGCCCCGGCGACCCGCGCGGCGCGGGCTGGTCCCGCTACGGGCCCGGCCCGGCGATCCGCTTCCGCACCCTGGGCGCGGGCGAGCTGCCCTGGCCCGCCATCACGGCCGCGCTGCTCGACGTCGGCTTCACCGGGGCCCTCTACGTCGAGCACGAGGACGCCCTCGTCCCCAGGGAGCAGGGGGCGGCCACCTCGGCGCGCCTGCTGCGCGAGCTGCTCCCGCAGTCCCGCCCGCAGGGGAGGACCTGGTGACCTCCGACGTCCGCGCCGCCCTGCTCGCCGGAGGTCTCGGCGAGCGCATGGGCAGGCTCACCGACCGCACCTGCAAACCGCTGGTGCCGTACGCGGCCTCGTGCAGGCTGGTCGACTTCAGCGTCGCCAACGCGGTCCGCTCGGGCATCCCCGAGCTGGTGCTGATGTCGCTGCACCGCGAGCGCGACCTGATCGACCACCTGCGCCGCAACTGGGACGGCAACGGCCTGAGGGTCCACTTCGGACCGCACGACGCCCTGGTCCGCTCCGGCCACGACGGCCCGCTGCCCGAGCGCCCGCCGGAGCGCGGCACGGCGGACGCCCTGCTGGCCAACGCCGAGCACGTGTTCGCGCCGGGCGCGCGGGACGTCCTGGTGCAGCACGCCGACCACGTCTACGACCTGGACTACGGCCCGATGGTCGCGGCCCACCGGGCCGCGGACGCGGACGTCACGATCGGCGTGCAGCGCATCGAGCGCCGCTACGTGTCCCTGTTCGGCATGGTCGAGGTGGACGACGCCCTGGCCGTGCGCAGGCTCGTGGAGAAGCCGCGGAACCCGACCTCGGACCTGGTGTTCACCGCGTTCTGCCTGTTCAAGGCGGACGTGCTGGAACGGGTGCTGACCGAGCTGGACGCGCAGCCGCAGGACGCCTGGCAGCACGACATCAGCCGCGACGTCCTGCCGCACATGATCGCGCAGGGCCACCGCGACCTGGAGCACCCGATCTCCTCCTACTGGGCCGACGAGGGCACCGTCGCCCGCTACCGCGAGGAGCACATGAAGCTGCTGACCACCCCGTCCCCGCTCCCGCCCGACGCCCTGCCGAGGACCCTGGCGGGCGAGCCGCCGCGCTTCGACCCGCTGACCGGCAGCCTGCTCCCGCACCGCCTCCCGGACGGCGTCGACCTGCGCGGCGTCGACCTGCGCGACAGCGTCGTGTTCCCCGGCGCGGTGGTCGAACCGGGCGCGCTCGTGCACGGCTCGGTGCTCCTGCCCGGCGCGGTGGTCCCGGCGGGCGTGGCGGCCAGGGACACCGTGGTCGACGACCACCTGGCCGAGTCCCGCGAGGGGGTGAGCGCCCTGGAACCGGCCAACCGCTGACGAATTCCCCTCGCGCGCGGGAGTAGCGGCCACAACCTGGCCGCTACCCCTGCGAGTGTCGTCCCCACAGCACGACGGCACACCGAGGAGAACCACCGATGACCGTGAACGTCACCCCCCACCTGAACTTCCGCGGCGACGCCCGCGCGGCCCTGGAGTTCTACCGCGAGGTCTTCGGCGGCCACCTGGTCGCGGTCACCTACGCGGACGCCCACGCCGCCGAGACCCCGGAGCAGGCCGACCAGGTCATGTGGGGCCAGGTCACCTCCCCCGAGGGCTTCGCGGTGATGGCCTACGACGTCCCGCCGTCCCGCGAGTGGGACGCGGGCGCGGCCCCGTTCTTCGTCTCGGTGCGCGGCGACGACGAGGCCGAGCTCACCACCCGCTGGAAGGCGCTGTCCGAGGGCGCGCAGGTCCTCGCCCCGCTCGCGCCGTCCGCGTGGGCCCCGCTGTACGGGATGCTGAAGGACCGCTTCGGCGTCACCTGGGTGCTCGACATCGCGGCCCCCTACCAGGGCTGATCCGCGCCCGACCGCTCCCCGGCGCGCAGGGGAGCGGTCACCCGGCGGGGCGCAGCCCGTCGACCAGGAACCCCACCACGCGCCGGGCGTCGTACGATGGGTCCAGGTCGGCGCCGATGCACAGGTTGCCGATCGCCATCAGCACCTCCCGCGCCACCAACCCCTCCCGCACCTCGCCCGCCGCCTCCGCCGCCGACAGCAGCCGCTCGAACACCGGCAGCAACCGCTCCAGGAAGTGCGCGTGCAGCGCCTGGAACCCCTCGTCGTCCGACCGCATCGCCGACGCCAGGCCGTGCTTGGTCACCAGGAAGTCCACGAACAGGTCGGCCCACCGGCGCACCGCCTCGTGCGGCGACGCGCAGCAGGTCAGCAGCGCGGGCCCGGCCTCGGCGCAGGCGTCCACCTGGTGCCGGAACACCGCGATCACCAGGTCCGCGCGGGTGGGGAAGTGCCGGTAGATGGTCCCCACGCCCACCCCGGCCCTGGCCGCGATGTCCCGCACCGGGGCCTCCACCCCGGACGTCACGAACACCGCCGAGGCCGCGTCGAGCAGCGCCTCCTGGTTGCGCCGGGCGTCGGACCGCTTGGCCCGCCC
>NZ_JBQGCX010001322.1:0-3462 GCF_052038725.1 Actinosynnema sp. | reverse complement strand
TTCCCCCCGCGCAGACAGGCCTCCGCTTCCAGGAGTGTCACGACTCCAGGAGTGTCACGACCGGTCGAACTCCTGCGCCGCCAGCGCGCGCACGATCCCGGCGCGCCCCTCCGACACCAGGCGCCGCAGCGCGGGCGGGCGCTCCTGCGCCAGCCACTCGTCCGAGGCCGCCACCGTCTCCGGCGTGATCGACCACGACGGGTACAGCCCCACGACCACGGACTGCGCCCGCTCGCTGGACCGCCGCTCCCACACGTCCGCCACGTCCCGGAAGTACCGGGCCGCGTACGGCGCCAGCAGCTCCTTCTGCGCCGGGTGCTGGATGCCGAACACGATCGCCTCGCTCACCGCGTTCGGCAGCGCGTCGTCGTTCACCGCCCGGTCCCAGGCCTCGTCCTTCGCCTCCACCGTCGGCCGCATCGCGCGCGCCGACTGCGCCCGCCGGTGCCCGGTCGAGGTGGGGTCGCGCTCCTCCTCGGCCGCGATCTCCTCGGCCCCGGCCGCGCCGTGCGCCACCAGCGCCTGGAGCAGCCGCCACCGCAGGTCGGTGTCCACGTCGAGCCCGGCCAGCGGCGCGGAGCCGTCCAGCCAGCCCTTCAGCACCGCCAGGGCCTCCTCGCCCAGCACCGACCCGGTGAGCGCGTTGACGAACGCCAGCTGGTGGTCCGAACCCGGCTCCGCGGTCCGCGCCAGGTCCAGGGTGGTGGCGGTGAACCGCGACCAGCCCTCCGCGCGCCACGACGCGTCCGCGTAGGACGACAGCGCGGTCTGCGCCTGGAGCAGCAGCCGCTGCACCACGCCCACCTCGGACTCCGAGCCCAGCCCGCCCAGCACCAGGTTCACGAAGTCGCGGGCCTTCAGCTCGGCCTCGCGGGTCATCTCCCACGCGGCCGACCAGCACAGGGTGCGCGGCAGCGGCTCGGCGATGTCGGAGATCCGGTCGACCAGCGTCGCCAGCGAGTCCGGGTCCAGCCGCATCGTGCAGTAGGTGAGGTCGTCGTCGTTGACCAGCACCAGCTTGCCCCGGTGCACGCCGACCAGCTCGGGCACGTCCGTGCTCTCGCCGGACACGTCCAGCTCGACCCGGTGCTTGCGCACCAGCTTGCCGCCCTCCTCGTCGTACACGCCGACGGCCAGCCGGTGCGTGCGCAGCTCGCCCGCGCCCGGCCGGGCCCCGCCCTGCACGACGGCGAACTCGGTGAACCGGCCCTCGGCGTCCACGGAGTACTTGGGGCGCAGCAGGTTCAGGCCGGTGGTCTCCAGCCACTGCGCGCTCCACCAGGACAGGTCGCGGCCGGAGGCCTCCTCCAGCGCGCCCAGCAGGTCGGCCAGCGTGGCGTTGCCCCACGAGTGCTTGGCGAAGTAGACCCGCAGGCCCGCCAGGAAGTTCTCCAGGCCCACGTACGCCACCAGCTGCTTGAGCACCGAGGCGCCCTTGGCGTAGGTGATGCCGTCGAAGTTGACCTCGACCGCCTGCACGTCCGGGATGTCCGCGGCCACCGGGTGCGTGGACGGGAGCTGGTCCTGCCGGTACGCCCAGGACTTCTCGATCTTCGCGAACGTGGTCCAGGCGTGCTTGTACTCGGTCGCGCCCGCCTGCGCCAGCACCGACGCCCAGGTGGCGAACGACTCGTTCAGCCACAGGTCGTCCCACCAGCGCATGGTGACCAGGTCGCCGAACCACATGTGCGCCATCTCGTGCAGCACGGTCTCGGCGCGGCGCTCGTACAGGTAGCGCGTCACCCGGCTGCGGAAGACGTAGTCCTCCAGGAAGGTGACGCAGCCCGCGTTCTCCATCGCGCCCGCGTTGAACTCCGGCACGAAGCACTGGTCGTACTTCCCGAACGGGTACTTCACGCCGAACGCCTCGTGGAAGAACCCGAAGCCCTGCTTGGTCTCGGTGAACAGCCGCTCGTGGTCCATGTGCGCGGCCAGCGAGGCGCGGCAGTAGATGCCGAGCGGGATCGTGGTCTCGCCGTCGGTGAACTCGTCGCGCCACTCGGCGTACGGTCCGGCGACCATCGCCACCAGGTAGGTGGACATGGGCTTCGTGGTCCCGAAGACGTGCCTCGCGGCCCCGCCCTCGCCCTCCGAGGTGGACTCGATCGCCGCGTTCGACACCACCTTCCAGTGCGCGGGCGCCTGCACGGTGATGTCGTAGACGGCCTTGAGGTCCGGCTGGTCGAAGCAGGTGAACATGCGCTTCGCGTCGGCCGTCTCGAACTGCGAGTACAGGTAGACCTCGCCGTCGACGGGGTCGACGAACCGGTGCAGGCCCTCGCCGGTGTTCATGTACCGGCAGTCGGCCTCGACCAGGAGCTCGTTGGTCTCGGCGAGGTCGGGCAGCGCGATGCCGTCCTCCTCGCGGTAGCCGGAGACGTCGAGCTCGACCCCGTTGAGCACCGCGCGGCGCACCGAGGCGGCCACGAGGTCGATGCGGGTGGAGGCGCCCGCCTCGCGGCTGCGGAAGGTCACCGCCGTGGTCGAGCGGAACGTCTCCGAACCCGGCTTGCCGCCTCCGTCGGTCAGGTCCAGCTCGATCCGGTAGGAGTCCACTTCCAGCAGTCCGGCGCGCTGCTGCGCCTCGTCGCGGGTGAGGTTGGGTGCCGCCACTGGTCACCTCGTCTGTCGTCGCGCGGAGCGCCGACCTCGTCGGTACGGGGAATGGTGTCGTGTTGGTGAACACGGCCTCCGCATCCAATCACGCGCGGGCGGATCAGGTGGACTCCATCGCCGGGAAGAGGACGGACGGCCGGGTGGTTGTCTGTTGACGGGGACCGCAGTCGGGCACCCCGTCACGACCGCACCGGCAGTGAGGACAGCAGCATGTCGTCAGCAGGCAGCACCAAGGTCGACTTCTACTTCGACCCGCTCTGCCCGTTCGCGTGGATCACCTCCCGCTGGATCCTGGAGGTGGAGAAGCACCGGGACCTCGACCCGCAGTACCGCGAGATGATGGACAAGGGCTGGGGCCCGGTCCGCGTCGCGATCGCGGCGGAGAAGGCCCACGGCAACGCGGTGCTGCGCGACCTGTACACCGCGCTGGGCACCCGCATCCACAACGAGGGCAACAAGGACTGGGACGAGGTCATCAAGCTCGCCCTGGAGGAGGTCGGGCTGCCCGCCGAGCTGGCCGCCGCCGCCACCTCCACCGAGCACGACGAGGAGCTCAGGGCCAGCCACCACCGGGGCATGGACCCGGTGGGCATGGACGTCGGCACGCCCACCATCCACATCGACGGGGTGGCGTTCTTCGGGCCCGTGCTCACGAAGATCCCGCGCGGCGAGGACGCGGTGAAGGTCTTCGACGGCGCCCGGCTGCTCGCGGGCTTCCCGGAGTTCTTCGAGCTCAAGCGCACCCGCACCGGGTCGCTCGACTTCTCCTGACGACGACCCGCCTCCGGGGGCGCGAGCCCGCGCCCCCGGAGACGGGGACTCACCTTTCAGGGTGAAAAGTTAAGC
>NZ_JBQGCX010001321.1:0-2710 GCF_052038725.1 Actinosynnema sp. | reverse complement strand
ACACCGGACCGGGTGGCGCTGACCGTGCGGCTCGGCGCGGTCGTGGACTTCGGCGAGGAGCTGGGCGCGCTCGGCGGCCTCGCCTGGCAGGACGCCGACGGCGACGGGGTGCGGGACGCGGACGAGCCGGGCGCGCCGGGGGTGGCGGTGGCGCTGGAGGGCGCCGCGACGTCGACCGGGGCGACCGGGCCGGACGGGCGCTACGACTTCCGGGACCTGGCCCCCGGTTCCTACCGGGTGCGCATCACCCCGCCCGCGGGGACGCGCGTGCGGGTCGGGTCCGCGTTCGACCCGGTGACGCTGACCAGCGGGGACCTGGTGGTCCAGGTGGTCGGGGCGGACATCACGCAGCGCGCCGACCTGGACGCCGCGCTCGTGCCGGTGGAGCAGCCCGTCGACCCGCCGGTCGACCCGCAGCCGCCGGTGGACCCGCCGACGTCCCCCGGTCCGGCGGAACCGGTCGCGCCGGTTGACCAGGGGCCGCTGGTGGACGAGGCTGGGCCCGCTGTCGACGCGCCGCCGCCCGCCCAGGGACAGGAGCCCGGTCGGGAACCGGGGCAGGCGCTGGCCGGGACCGGGGCGCGCGGGGTGCTCCCGCTGCTCGCGCTGAGCGCGTCCGCGCTGCTCGCGGGCCTGGTGCTGGCGCTGCGCGCCCGCCGCCGCGCCTGAGTCCGCCCCGCCGTCCCGAGCGCAAGGGACCTGGGTCCCGGTCGATCGGGACCGTCGTCCCCTCACCCCGCGCGCCCCCGAGGGGCAGCATTGCCCGTGCGGCACCGGAGAGGGGCGGGGCGGACGGGGTCCGCCAGGCGCCCGGCCCTCTCGGCGACGGGGCCGGTCGGAGCGGTGCGCGCCGGGTTCGGGGGCAGGGCCCGAACGCGGTGGCGGGCACCCTCCCGTGAGGGAGCGGAAGGGCGGGCGCCCGCGGTGGCGTCGCGGGCGGCCCCGCCCTCCGCCGTCCCTTTCCCCGGCTGTCCCGGTAATGCCGTCCCGACCTTTGCGGGAATCGTCCCCGAGCGGGAAAACCGACCCAGGGTGTGGGGGTCGTCACCGGCGGTGCGCGAATTGCGCGGGAACGCCGAAGGCCGTTCCGCCGTCACAGGGTGGAACGAGGGGACGCGAGGGCGTCGAACCCCGTGCCACCCACTGCAGGGCGGGAGCAGCACCGTGGACCAGAACCAGAACGGCTATCCGGGAGCCCAGGGCGGACACCCCGGTAATCAGGGCGGACACCCCGGCGGCCAGGGCCATCCCGGAGCGCAGGGCGCTTATCCGGGCGGCCAACCCGGATATCCGGGCGCGCAGGGCGGATTCCCCCAGGGCGGATTCCCCGGCGCGCAGCCGGGCGGATTTCCCCAGGCCTTTCCGGCGGGCGGCTACCAGGGGCAGTACGGCGGGTACCCCGGCGGCGGGGGAGTGCCGCCGAAGAAGCGCAACGGCGCGGCCCTCGCGGTCGGGATCGTCGTGGCCGTGCTGCTGCTCGGCGGGCTCGGCTGGGGCGTCTTCGCGCTCACCGGCGACGACTCCCCGGACACCGCGTCCCCGGCGGCGGCCAGCGCCACGACCTCGTCGAGCGCCGCGCCCGACAGCTCCAGCGCGAGCCCGACCACCCGCAGGTCCAGCACCAGCGCCACGCCGAGGGGCGACTGGAGCAGCATCAAGGCCGGGGCGTGCGTCAAGGCCACCACGGTCGCCGGGCAGATGGAGCTGACCGAGGGCGCCTGCGACCCGACCAAGACGAACTTCCTGGTCGGCAAGGTCGTCGTGGACGGGACCTGCGAGGCCGCTTACACGACGGTGTGGCGCGCCGAGGGCGCCGAGCGCACCGACTACTGCCTGATCCCGAACCTGGTCATCGGCGAGTGCTACGACACCGGCGCGGGCCCGCTGGACGTGCCCGTCGCGCAGCCGTGCACCGGCGCGGACGCGAACCTGCGGAAGGTCACCGAGTTCGTGAAGGACACCCAGGACCACAGCAAGTGCAACGTCCAGGGCGCCTACTCGTACTTCACGTTCCCGCAGCCCCAGCTGGTCATCTGCCTGGTCAAGCCGTAGTCGCCGCGCGGAGCGTGCGGCCGACGTCACGGGAAACGCCCCGGCTTTTTCCGGCGAAAGCGCAGTGCGGGGTCGGGCGCGCCTATAGCGTGCGCCCGTCCAGCCTTTCCACGGGCAGCACCGGTCACAACGAAGGTCCCCATGAGCACACCCCAGCCCCCGCACGACCAGGGCGGTCATCCCGGCGGAGCCCCCGGCAACGGGCAATACGGGCAGCAGTTCCCCGAGAACGGGCACTACGGACAGCCCGCTGCCCAGTACGGACAGCCCGCCCCTCACTACGGGCAGCCCGATCCGCAGTACGGACAGCCCACCCCTCAATACGGGCAGCCCGATCCCCAGTACGGTCAGCCCGCACCCCAGTACGGTCAGCCCGCCCCCGGTTTCGGCCCCCCGCCGCACCCGAATTACGCGATGATGCCGCCGGGTGGTGTTCCGCCGCAGAAGAAGGGGTTGCCGAAGGCGCTCTCGGCCGTCCTCAGCGTGCTGATGATCCTCGGTGTGGGCATCGGCGTCCGCCTGGTCGCGCGGAGCCTGTTCTCCGACTCGGACTCCACGTCCACCGCGTCGACGCCGCTGACCGGGACCCAGACCCCCGAGGTCAGCGTGGCCCCGGTCAAGCAGAAGTGGGCGGCGACCATCAAGGCCGGGATGTGCG
>NZ_JBQGCX010001320.1:0-2231 GCF_052038725.1 Actinosynnema sp. | reverse complement strand
GATGATCGACGTCTCGGACGGGCTGCTCGCCGACCTCGGGCACGTGGCCGACGAGTCCGGGGTGGGCATCGACATCCGCACCGAGCTGCTCCAGGTGCACCCCCGGCTGCTCGACGTCGCCTCCGCGCTCGGGGCCGACGCCAGGCACTGGGTGCTCACCGGCGGCGAGGACCACGCGCTGGCCGCGACGTTCCCCGACCAGGGCTCGATCCCGGACGGCTGGCAGGTCATCGGCAGCGTCCGACCGGGTGGCGGGGTCACCGTGGACGGTCGCGGGTACGAGAAACCCCCCGGCTGGGAGCACTGGCGCTAGTACCCTGGTCCATGTGGAACTATGCATGATCGCGTATGACCATCCAGACGCGGCGAAGCTCATCGCCGACCTGCAGCAGGTCTACGTGGACCGCTACGGCGACCAGGACATCACCCCGGTCGACCCCGAGGAGTTCGCGGCGCCGCACGGGCACTTCCTGGTCGGCTACCTCGACGGCGCGCCCGTCGCCTGCGGCGGGTGGCGCGCGCACGACACCGCGTTCGACTCGGTCGTCCCCGGCGACGCGGAGCTCAAGCGCATGTACGTCGTGGAGTCCGCGCGCGGGCGCGGGCTCGCCCGGCTGGTGCTCGCCGCGCTGGAGGAGGCCGCCTCGGCGGCGGGCAGGCGCAGGCTCGTCCTGGAGACCGGCACCCTCCAGCCCGAGGCGATCGCGCTCTACACCCGCGCCGGGTACGAGCGCATCCCCAACTTCGGCGTGTACCGGTGCGAGCCCAACAGCCTGTGCTTCGCCAAGGAGCTGCGCCCCGCCCCGGTCCGCGGCGCCGCGGACCGGGCCGTCGCGGTGGCCGACGGGACCTGCCCGGGCTGGGTGGCGTGGCCCCGTGGCCCTCTACGCCCTCGGCGACCGCGAACCCGTCGTCCACCCCGACGCCTAGGTGCACCCCGACGCCACCGTCATCGGCGACGTCGTCCTCGGCCCGTTCGCCTCGGTGTGGCCGAGGGCCGTGCTGCGCGGTGACTACGGGCGGATCGAGGTCGGCGCGCGCACCAGCGTCCAGGACGGGTCGGTGCTGCACTGCACCGAGGAGCACCCCACCACGATCGGCGCCGAGTGCGTCATCGGGCACAACGCCCACGTCGAGGGCGCGACGATCGCCGACCGCTGCCTGATCGCCTCGGGATCGGTGGTGCTCAACGGGAGCGTGGTCGAGACCGGCGCGGTCGTCGGCGCGGGCGCGGTGCTCTCGTTCAACGGCCGGGTGCCCGCGCGGGCCATGGCGCTGGGCGTTCCCGCGCGCGTGCGCGAAGGTCACGAGGTGCCCGAGGGCGCCTTCTCGTTCATCGTGGACAAATACGTCCAGAACATCGCCGCGTACCGGGAACTCCGGCGACTCGACTGAGATACGGTGCCGCAGTGGGACGTCCTTTGGAAGAAGTCGTCGAAGAGGGCTGGGCGCGGGCACTCGCGCCGGTGGCCGACCAGATCAGCAAGATGGGGGATTTCCTCCGGGATGAGGTCGCCGCGGGGCGCACCTACCTGCCCGCGGGGGAGAACGTGCTGCGGGCGTTCAAGCAGCCGTTCGACGGCGTGCGCGTGCTGATCGTGGGTCAGGACCCGTACCCGACGCCGGGGCACGCGGTGGGCCTGAGCTTCTCGGTCTCGCCGGAGACCCGGCCCATCCCCAAGAGCCTGCAGAACATCTTCGCGGAGCTGGGCACCGACCTCGGCCACCCGATGCCGTCCAACGGCGACCTGACGCCGTGGACCGAGCAGGGCGTGCTGCTGCTCAACAGGGTGCTCACGGTCCGGCCGCGCAACTCCAACTCCCACCAGAACAAGGGCTGGGAGAAGGTGACCGAGCAGGCGGTGCGCGCGCTGGCCGCGCGCGGGGTCCCGCTGGTGGGCCTGCTGTGGGGCCGCAACGCCCGCAACCTCCGGCCGCTGCTGGAGCCCTACCCGTGCGTGGAGGGCGTGCACCCGAGCCCGATGTCCGCCGCGGGCGGGTTCTTCGGCTCGAAGCCGTTCAGCAAGGTGAACGCGCTGCTGGAGCAGCAGGGCGCCGAGCCGGTGGACTGGAAGCTGCCGTAACCGGTGGGGGGGGGCCGGGGGCCCCCCCCCCCCCCCCCCCCCCCCCCCACGACCCGGCGGCCAGACCCGGGCCCCCAACCCGGCGGCGCGCCCCCCGCACCCCCCCCCCGGGACCGCCCCCCCCCCCCCCCCCCCCCCCCCCCCCCC